>WQRV01000112.1 GCA_009786575.1 Chitinispirillia bacterium
AACGGTTTAACGTCCCTCGCCTGGTCAACCAACCCAACCGCATTCGTCGTTTCCGATGGTAACTTGCTTTATAAATGGGATTTGGGAGAACTCCCCAACGCTCGTGTCATTGTCGGTAATGGCGGTGATGGAGATACCCACGGCCGGAAAGAATAAACCGCGCACAGCAACGCCCCTCGCGGTATCTATATGGTACCGGTGGACGCCTGCGCGCAGTCCAACACCCGCGGGAGTTTTACCGGTACGCGGGATGCCAAGACGTACCGGGTGATGAAATGATCCGCCGAGGAATATAATATCTATAACACGTTGATTTTACGGTAGTTAGAATACAGGCACAGGCAGATTTACAGGCCAAACCAACGTCCGGCGAGCCCGGTATTCCGCCCTTTCCGGGCCGCAGCAGGGTGATTTTGCGTCTCCCCAATGCAGATTTTTTTGTATTTTGGGAGTGGTGCATAGTATATTATTATGTATGCGGAGTTCCGCAAAGTCCTTGCGCGGAGTACGGTGTATACTTTACAGTATTGGGGGTGTTTTGTGCAGAACGAGATGGTTTTGGACGAGGAAACGAGCAGCGAGATGAACTTCGTCCATTTCATTATACTGGAATTTGGCGAAGCGTATAAAATGAATAAGCAAAAGGCGTACCTGTATTTGAGAAAATACGGCGGCCTTGATTTTATATATAAACACTGGTGGGCGCTGCACACCGACAATCCATACTATGCCGTCCGCGACATCTTTGACGTGTGCCAAAAAAACGGGGGACATCTGTGATTCTCTATCACGGCGGCTACCGGGAAATAAGAGAGATTGATTTGTCGATGGCAAGGCCCAATAAAGATTTCGGCATGGGTTTTTATACTACCGGCATCCGCGAACAGGCCGAGGCCTGGGCGAAAATAAAAGGCGACATTTACGGCACTCCCGGAGTTGTTACCGGGTTTAAGTTTGCAGAAAGCGCATTTTCCGATAACTATTACAAAACATTACGCTTCCCCGGATATTCGAATGACTGGTTTGAATTTTTAACAAAAATTCCAAACTGTACGAAAAAACGTGGCTGGAAATCTACGAAATGCTGAGAAAAGAATTAGATAATGCGGAATAACCATAGCCGCCAAAGCATCCATCCGCGCAAACCATCACTCCGAAAAATGCACCGCCCGGTAGACCCATACGTCCGCCTTTTTCCACTCGTCTTTCCCCATTCCGGCTTTCATTGATAATTGCTCGAGGAATATCAGCTTGTGCGGGAGCTGTTCCCAGACCTGCGGGAGGAATGTTGACTGGCGTGAGCCGAATTTGAGGATTACGCCGTGCTCGAACGGGATGAGTTTGGACAGCAGGTCGTCCGGCGACGTGAATTTCAGCTGGGCGGGTTTTGTAAGTACCGATACCTCAACCACAATATCGCCAAGTTCACTCGCCTTGACTTTGGGGAACCGCGGGTCGTGGAAGGCCGCGTTGACCGCGTTTTCTATTACCGATTTGTACAATGGCCTTACCGGCTCGATGTTGCCTATGCAGCCTCTCAGCTGCCCGAATGATTTAAGGGTGACGAAGCAGCCGTAGTACTGCGTTAACTTAGGGAAATCGGGGGGCGGTACGCCGGCGCTCTTCCCGTTGACGGCGTTTTCCAGCGTCTTTCGCGCTAACTTCAGCATGTGTTCTTTTTCCTGAGGGCTGAAATCGTCCGCGCTGCCGTCATTGGCCTCTTTCTTGACAAACGCGACCGCCGCGTACCCCACTACCCTGCCGGGGCCGCCGTGCTGCGGGGCGGTTTCGAACGATGTCCGCGCGTCAAGCAGCTCGGCGGCGAGCCCTTTTTCGGCGGCAATGTGCATTACGGTCCGCATCGCCGTTTCGCCGCAGCCGTCCATGAAGCCGCCGGCGCTGCCGGAGAGGATTGTGGATACCGTCGCGTCGTCGGTTGAGCGCGCCTGATCCTGATTTAAGAAGTGGGACAGGTCGCTTGAGGCGATAACGGCAGTTTTATCATCAATAAGGGGCATCAGCATTTCGGCGGCGGCCTTCGCGCTTACTTTACCGGTGATAATTGGCACTATTGTAAAATTATCCAGCAATACCTGCAAAAACGGGAGGTGCACTTCGAGGCAGTGCTCCTTCTCCTCGGCCCCCTGCGCCGTCAGCGCGAGGGGGTGTTTGGATAGTTTGGCGATGATCTCCTTATTGACTGCGGTCTTGCCCAGCGGCGTTTCGTAGTAACCGGCATCCGTAACGTGTATGCCCTCGAACCATTTGTGGTGCGAGGGGCCTATAAGGAAGACTGTTTTTGTATTGCGCGGGATGCGGGTATAGGCTTTTGCGGCGACCGGGGCCGAGAAGACGTAGCCTGCGTGCGGGGCTATCAATATGTTGGCATTTTGCAGGGGCGGGTTCGTCTTCTCCGCCGCGAGGTATTTATTTACATCATCACGCAGAGTTTTGGCGGACGACGGGTAGAACTGCCCCGCTACGGCGGGTTTTCTGATTTTTTCGTTGACAGGCATCCTGCCCTCCGATTCATTGCGTATAGTTCATTCGAGCGCCGCGGGCGGCCGCCCCTGCATAATGCGTAACATTCGTCTGTACCGGAAAAATACAATTATCACCACAAAACAAATTCTATTTAGCGTCAAAAAACCTCTGGCTCGTCCCGCCCGGACCTACCAACAGTTTCACTTTCCGCAGGCATTTGGGGCATGCGCCCTCGTAGGCGTCCCCGGCTTTGTTTTTGTAGATGCGGCGGTAGACGTTGCAGCACGTGAAGTTTATACCCACGAACGGCCTTGGCTCCCTTGCGCCGTCATTTGCGTTGGCATCCATACAGCCCCTTCTCCTTTATATAGTTCCAAACGGCGCCGGGCAGCAGGAATTTGCACGAATGGCCGTCTTTCATGTAATCCCTTATCATAGTGGAGCTCGCCCCCCACTGCGGGCCGGGGAACTCCCGGATATCCGCCGAGGCTAACGCTTCCGTGCGGATAATTTCGTGGCCGGGGCGCCTTGCCACGCACAGCGTTACCCTGCCTATGACCTCGGCGGCGCTGCGCCACTTGTGTATTTCCGTTAGATTATCGGTGCCTATGATGAAATAAAATTTTTCTACGCCGTATATCCCGCCGAGCTCGTTTAGCGTGTCTATGGTGTACGAGTACCCGTCCCGCCGGACCTCCCCCTCCCAGACGGAGCAGCCGTCTACGCCGTCAAGGGCGATTTTCAGCATGTTCAGGCGGTCGCCGGGCGTTGCCGTTACCGCGGATTTGTGCGGTGGCGTGCCGCTGGGGACGAAGAGCACCTCGTCTAACCCAAAACTCTCCCTCGCCAGTACGGCCACGGATAGGTGCCCGAAGTGGACGGGGTCGAAGACGCCGCCGAGAATGCCGATCCGCCTGTCAGCCATCAATTGCCCCGGTTAGAAGGTGGAAATCCCCTACCCCTTAAGTTTCTCCCTGACAGCCTCAATCCTCGCCCTCAAATCCTCCTCAAACGCCGACGGTTCCAGTTCGTCTATGGCCTCTTGGGCGTCTTGGGTGCGGCCCAGGAGCACCAGCATTTCGGCCAACCCTACTACCGCCTCCGGGGCGTACTTGGATTCGGGGAACTCGGCGAGGACCGCCCGGTAGTAGATGAGCGCGGCCTCGTGCTCGCTCTGCTTTCGGTAGAAGAGCGCGTTGTTGAACTCCTTTTGCGCGAGTTTATTGAGGGAGGAGGTGTACAGCGCCTTGACACTGTCGGCGAATGCCCCGGCGGGGTAGAGGTCTGTGTAGTCTTCGAGCAGGCGCATCGCCTCCTTGGTCTCGGTCTGGTCGCGGAACGACGGGTGCGACTGGGTGTAGCGCATCTGGGCTATCCGGTAGTGCGCCTCTTCGGCGAACGGTGAGCGGGGGTTTTCGCGGTAGAGTGTCTCGAATTCGGCGCGCGCGTCTTCGTACTGCTTCTGCCGGAAGTGGGCCAGGGCGGAGTAGTAGTAGACGGTGTCCATCATCGGGCTGCCGCCGCACTGGAACTTGATCTCCTCGAGGATGCGCAGGGCGGCGGTGTAGCCCCCGCGGTCCACCTCCCGCACGGCGGTTTCGAGCCGGTCGTGGCACTTGTAGAGCCCCTGCTTGATGAGCGTCTTGGCGGACGGGCCGCCGCAGGCCAGGAGCAGGGACGCCGCCAGAGCGGTAAAAAACAGCATTTTCTTCATATTTGCGCCAATACCCATAAAAAATCTCTCTGAATACGGTGATACATAGTAATATTCTAATATAATTAATGGGGGCGCGCAATGCAAGCGGTTGACGCGGGCGCGATTTTTTTGATAAAAAATTCTGTTTTTAACAGAGAAAATAGCTATATTATTACTAAAACGCCGAATAACACGCGACGGTAACGGGGGCACTGCCGGTAAATGAACTGGTTCAGAAACATCAAGATCCGGAACAAATTTTTGATTGTATTTGGGCTATTCCTGCTCTTTTTGGCGGGCATCGCCGCACATTCCATAATATCCATACGCCTGGTTATGGACAACTTCATAAGCATCTCCGAGGGGCCCACGACCCGGCTGCTCTACGCCGGCAAGGCCACCGTCGAGATGACCGAGATCCGGCTGAACAACGTCTCCATGACCTCCCACATGACCAACCTTGAGGCGGCCAAGGTCTACTTCAGGCGGTGCAACACCTCAAATGACGCGCTCCTGGGGATTTTGGACGACTGGCATAAAAACCTTGAAAGCGACCCCCACGTACCGCCCAACGAGAAAAAGGCCCTCACGGAGAACCTAACCGAGATACGCAGGCTCCTGACCGTATATATGGAGCTCGTCAAGGGGGCCTACGAGGCCATGGTTATCACGCGCAACGCGCAAAAAGTGGTCGAGCTTTCCGCCAAGTGCGTCCCCCTCGGCGATCAGCTCGTGAAATTGGTGAGCGGGAACCGGCAGATGACCGAGACGTCCATAAACAGGCAGATGGACGCCGCCAACATCAGGGCACATCGCGCTACGGCGGTCACCGCCATCCTCGTCATCCTGATCCTCGTGCTCTCGCTCTCCAAAGACCTGTTCATCTCGCGCCTCATAACGTCGCCCATCAACAGCATACACAACTCCATAAACGAAATAGAGAAGGGAAACCTCGACTACCCGATAAGGCTCCCCTACAAGGACGAGCTGGGGCTGCTCTCCAACCATATAGGAGATATGGTAGACAGGATCTCGGAGCTCAACTCGTCCATCACCATACTCAGCCACGTGGAACTGATGGTCTTCGTTACCGATCTGGAGCACAATATAATCTTTGTAAACGACCACTTCGGCAAACTAATGAGGATGGACCCGGGCTCCTGCATAGGCAAAAAGTGCTACCGTTTAGTCTCAAACGAGGCCGAGCCGTGCCCCTTCTGCCCGCTGCCGGGCCTGCTCTCCCCTACCGGCGGCCCCGTAGCGCCGGAAAACGGCGACGAGGCGGAGGCGCCGGTTGTCGAATGGGAGCGCCCGCTCGCAATAGCCGGGCGCGACGGGGAGGTCTGGTTCGCCTGCCGCTCCTCCATAACGCGCTGGACCGACGGGTCCCTGGCGCTCTTCAACGCCTATACCGACGAGACTATACAGAAGCAGCACGCCATGCAGCTGTGCGACGCCGCACGCCTCGCCGAAGAGGCCTCGCAGATGAAATCGTCCTTCCTGGCCAACATGAGCCACGAAATACGCACGCCCATGAACAGTATAATAGGCTTCTCCGAACTCGCGCTCGACAACAACGATTTCTCGCAGAAAACCAGAGACTTCTTAGAGAAGATCAAATCCAGCTCCGAAGGGCTGCTCGCCATAATCAACGACATCCTCGACATCTCCAAGATCGAGGCTGGCAAGATAATCATCGAAAACATCCCCTTCGACCTGCACGAGGTCTTCAAAATCTGCCAGAACATTGTCAACCCGAAAGCCCAGCCTAAAAACATAAGCCTCTTCTGCTACTCGGAGCCAGCGGCCGGCAAAAAACTCATCGGCGACCCCGTGCGCCTGCGCCAGGTGCTGCTAAACCTTCTGACAAACGCCGTCAAGTTCACAAACTACGGAATCGTGAAATTCCTATCCAGCATCACCAAAGAGCACGAGGACGGCTCCGTAACCGTGCACTTCGAAGTAAAGGACAGCGGCATCGGGATGGACGAGGAGCAGCTCGCAAAGGTGTTCGACCCGTTCACGCAGGCCGACAACAGCACCACGCGCAAATACGGCGGCACGGGCCTTGGCCTCACAATCACCAAAAACCTCATAGAACTCATGGGCGGCAAACTGAAGGTCGAAAGCTCGCCGGGAATCGGCAGCAAATTCCACTTCGACCTTACGTTCCAAACATGCGGCGCAAACGTAAAGACCGAAGCGTTCGAAGACGACGCGGCCGCCGGAACGGTAAGGCCGCACTTCGACGCAGAGATACTCGTATGCGAAGACAACGAGATGAACCAGATCGTCATCACTGAACATCTGGCGAGGGTCGGCATCAAAACAGCCATCGCCGCAAACGGGAAAATAGGGGTCGAGCTGGTCGAAGAACGCATAGCGGGCAGCGGCAAGAAGAACTTCGACCTGATATTCATGGACGTGCACATGCCGGTAATGGACGGCCTCGAAGCGGTAAAAAAACTCGCGCAGATGGGCAACACCGCCCCAATCGTGGCCCTCACCGCAAACATCATGACCACCGACCAGGAAGCTTACCAGAAGCACGGCATGAACGAGTACCTCCCCAAACCCTTCACCAAGCACGAACTGTGGAACTGCCTGCTCAAGTACATAAAACCGGTCAGGCTCGAAAGCATAACCACCGGTGAAAAGCAGACGCAGGACAACAGCGACGACAAGCTGCGTATACGGCTCATAACCAATTTCCTGAAAGACAACCAAAACAAGGGCGCGGAGATCAGAAACGCGCTATCATCCGGCGACACAAAGCTGGCGCACAGGCTGGCGCACACCCTCAAGGGCGTAGCGAGCCTCGTCAAACAGCCGGTGCTGCAAAGCGTGGCCTACGCCGTGGAGCACGCGCTATACACAGAAAATACCGGCAGCGCGGAAACGCTCATGGAGACCCTCGAAGCCGAGCTCTCCAAGTCGCTCGCCGAACTCACGCGCGCCATGGAGAGCGCCCAAGCCAATGACGGAACCGGCACCCCCGCCAAGGCGATAGACAAGAAGCAGGCGCTTGAACTCATTGGTAAACTGGAGCCGCTGCTCGAAAACAGCGACTCCGAATGCTTGGAAATAATAGACGGCCTGAGGTCGATAAGCGCCACCAAAAAACTGATTGAACAGGTGGAAGACTACGATTTCGACCTTGCGCTCGAAACCCTTTACACTATAAAACGCGAATTGGAGGCATAAACGCGCAATGAACGAAGATAAACAATTCTCTATTCTCGTGGTAGACGACGAGAAATCCAATATCGACGTGCTCAACCACATACTTAAAGACAAGTACAGGCTCTTCATCGCAAAGTGCGGGCAGAGCGCCGTCAAGGTCGCCCACGAAAACCTGCCAGACCTTATCCTGCTCGACATCATCATGCCCGGCATGAACGGGCTCGAGGTGCTCGCCGCGCTGAAGCAATCCAAAACTACCGCCGGCATCCCCGTTATCTTCATAACCGGGCAAGACAGCAAGGAGACCGAGATAAAAGGGCTGAATATGGGCGCGGTGGACTACATTACAAAGCCGTTCCACAATGTCATCGTGGAAGCGCGGGTCAGCACCAACATGAAGATCGTGGAGCAGATGCGCATAATCAGACACATGGGCATAACGGACGAGCTGACCGGCCTGCCGAACAGACGCTACTTCAACGAGCAGCTGACCAGAGAGTGGGGCCGCACCATCCGCGAAACCCTGCCCATAAGCATGCTCATGATAGACGTCGATAAGTTCAAGATCTACAACGACACGTACGGGCACCCGCAGGGTGACACCCTCCTGCAAGCGATCGCGGGAATATTCAAAAGGTCGCTGAAGCGCCCGGCGGACTTCGTGGCGCGCTGGGGCGGCGAGGAGTTCATACTCCTCATGCCCAACACCGGCGCAGACGGCGCGGCCGACGTAGCCGAACGCATACGCAAAAACGTGGAGGAGATGATTATCCCCTGCCCAAACGGCGAACCCACCGGGACAACCGTAAGCATAGGGGTAAACTCGGAACGGCCGGAAACCAACCAGCCCTCGGACGCCTTCATATCAAAGGCCGACCGGGCGCTCTACACAGCAAAAGAGTCGGGCCGGAACAGGGTCTGCGTCTATCACGAAAATATGGGGAAAAAAGATTATTGATGCCACGATTAAATATCATACCCGCACCGTCCTGCGGCTGCACGGCAGCCCTGGCGTCTCCCGGACGGCACAGGTAAAATATTTAATCATGGGACCTATAAAAACGAGTCCCATAAATTATTTTTAACATATAGCGTTTAAGCGCACTCAACGAAAGGATGCCTTATGACGAAGAAAACAGCTGTAAAAATCGCCGTTACAGCCGCCCTGGCCCTCATGGCCTCAATTGCAGGCTGCGGCAAAGACAAGCCCGACGGCGCAAAAACCGGCGCGGAACAGACGGAAACCCCGCGAAGTTTCAAAGCGGAAGACTTCGCCGACAAAACCTTCGCCGTCCTCAGCGGGTCATCCTTCGACGTTGTGGCGCGGGAAATCATAGGCACCACCATGTGCAGGTACTACAATACCCCCCTCGAAGTCTTCGAGGCGGTAAAAAGCGGAGCGGCCGACGCGGCGCTCATGGAAGAGCCGGTAGCCAGAAAGTTCGCAGCGCAAGACCCGCAGATCATTGCCCTGTTCCCGCCCGCCGACATCGAAAACTACGCCTACATCTTCCCCAAAAACAACGTAAACAAACTGCGCGACGAATTCAACGCGTTCCTGACCAAAATACGCGGCGACAACACCTACAACGACATGGTAAAGCGCTGGATCGACTCACCGGAATCGCCGTCCATGCCCGAAATAACGCTCAACCCGGTAAAAGACAAGAAACTCACCTTCGCAACGTCCGACTGCGACCCGCCGTTCTCATTCAAAACGCCGGACGGCAAACTCGAAGGCTTCGACGTGGAACTCGCAAAGCGCTTCGCCCAGGACGCCGGGTACGACATCGACATCAAGGTAATGGAGTTCCCGGACATCATCCCCGCCGTCCAGTCAGGCAGGTTAGACTTCGCAAGCAACCTGATCACCATCACCGAAGAGAGAAAGATGCACATCGACTTCTCCGAACCGTACTACTACGGCGGGACGGTAGTTGTAACGAAGAGGTAACGCCGTAATCAACCCGCGGGCGCGGCAAACCGCGCCCTTTTATGCTTAGGGATATTATATTATGAAAATGGCCGCAATACTCAGTAAACTCAAAATCCCGGCAATAATAATCTGCGCCGCCGCCGGCATATCAGCCGTACTCGGCTGCCTGCTCTACTACGGCATCCTCCATTTCAACAACCCGTCCGCCAAACACTACCCCATACGGGGCGTAGACGTAGCCCGGTACCAGGGAGAGATAGACTGGGGCGCGCTCGCGGGCCAAAATGTCTCCTTCGCCTACATAAAAGCGACCGAGGGCAGCGGCTACACCGACCCCAACTTCGCGCATAACCTTGAAGGCGCCCTGCAAACAGAGGGCCTGTACGCCGGGGCCTACCACTTCTTCAGCTTCGACAGCCCCGGGGCAACCCAGGCGGCACACTTCATCGCAACCGTCCCCAACAACCCCCGCCTGCTCCCGCCGGTCGTAGATTTCGAGTTCTACGGCGGTAAAGGGAAGAACCCGCCCGACAGGGAGAAGACCGTCCGGGAGCTCTCCGACCTCCTGAACATCCTGACTAACCATTACGGCAAAAAAACGGTCATCTACGTAATGCGGGAGACCTACGACCTCTACATCGCCGGCGGCTTCGAGCAGTACCCGGTCTGGTACCGCGACGTATTCCGCACCCCGCGCATCAGCGACGGCCGGAAGTGGACATTCTGGCAGTTCTCCAACAGGCACAGGCTGAAAGGCTACTCCGGGGTAGAAAAGTACATAGATATGAACGTCTTCAACGGCACCCGGGAGGAGTTTGCGGAGTTCGCCAAATAAACAGTATTGGCCCGTTGCCCGCCGGGCTACGCCGCCACGAAGGCGCTGCGGCCGCTTGTGGGGAGGCGGGGCCAACGGCGATTTTTTTGCCGGGAAAATTGATATTCCGGGGGCGGGAACGTATATTCATAGTATAAACGGGCGAGATGCGGGTTGCGCCTTTGGGTGGATCTGCAGGCTGAAAACTTTGTGAGGATTATATGATGATGTTGGGTATACTAACCATAATGCTATTAGCCGCCTGCGCCATAGCCGCCGCCGCGCCAAGACCCACCGTGTCTGCGCTTTACTTGACAAAAAACCTTCACTTAATAAATAATTGCCCCCCCCCCCCCC
>WQRV01000113.1 GCA_009786575.1 Chitinispirillia bacterium
GGAGTTCACGCTAAAGGCGGTGCGCGCAGAGCTCGACGGTATTTACGACAATATAGTGGAGATAGGCGAGGCGCACATCTTGCTGTCTACAGACAGCGCGGGCGCGTTTAAGGCGCTTGCGGACGCGTTTAATCCGGTGGTAGACCGCTACATCCGCCTGCTGAACTCGCGCAAGGGCCGCCGCGGCGGTGGTGCGTCTGATGAGGCCGGTGAGGTTGGTGAGGAAGAGGTTGCCGGCGAGGAGTCATAGCAGCGCTGCGCGCCTTGTTTGGCGATGCTGTGATTGAGCAGTTTGGTAAATCCCCGCAAAAAAATCACGCATGAGCGACAGCCCCCGGTCGCCCGCAGCGCAGAGGCAGAAAATATATCCCCGTAAGGTTCCAAATATATGTACCGGCGAAAGCCCCCAATCCCTGCGAAAACATGCCGCCGGATCCGGCCCCCCTCTCGCCGTCCCCGCGTGGGGCTATAGGGGGGCTTTCCGGCGGCCGTATCGGCCAATCAAAGCCCAAGCCCTCTGGGGATGGCAAGCACCGAGCTTACCGGCGACCCGTTTGTTATTGTTACTTCGTCTACCGGGTTCGCGTCGTTTACCTTGTAGGTTCTCATCCTTATTTCCCGGCTGCTGATAACGTCGAAGATTATGTACTCCGGCGAGCGCCTCTGCTCGTAGGCGTTTGCCGCCCATGTAGGCTTGCCGTGGTTGGCGTTTGCGGTTGCCACGCCCCTTGTGCCGTCTCTGAAGAACGGGTAGTTGGGGTTGGCCTCGGCGGAGTAGCCCAATGGGTAGTATTTGCCGCCGCTGGCGCTTGTTCCGCCAATGAAGAGGGTGCCGCCGTTTGCCAGCGTTACGGTCCTTTCGCCCGCCGCGCTCATGCTTATTTTCCCGGCGCTGCTGCCGCTTGTGGGGGCGGTGGCCGCGGGCGATGTAGCGGTAAGGTCGAGTTTGCCGGGATTGGTGGTGTCGGCAATGGTAACAACGTGGCTGCGCGAGTATGTGTGGTCGTGCCCCGTGAGCACGAGGTGCACGCCGTTCTGTATCATGATTTTGTTGAGCCCGGCGGCCACGAGGTAGCCTGTTTCGGGCGCGCCCATCTGGCTCCCCTGGCTGTACGTGCTTCTGTGGTGGTGCACTATGAGCCAGTCGAATTTGCCGCTGTGCTCGGCTTTCGCTTTTTTGATCAGGTCGTCCATGGCCTTTACCCTGTTGGCCGCGGCGGATTCCTGTACGTATATGCCGGTGTTGAGCGCTACGAAGAGCACGTTGTTGTATAGGTAGTAGTACGAGTGCGCGCCCATTGTAGACATATCGTAGCATACGGGTTGTTGCGGGTAGCACGAGTATCTGGGCAGGTTCGGCGGGTTGAAGTGGTAAGCGAACGGGTCGTGCATGTCGTGGTTGCCCATCACCGCGGCGTACGGTATGGAGCGCAGCGCCGGCGGCGCGAAGAAGATGTCGTACTCGCCCTCGTCGGCGGAGAAGTTGCTGCCGGAGCCGTAGTGGTCTACCTGGTCGCCGCCGCCCACAATGAGGGGGATTTTGAGGCCGGCTATTTTGGCTACGGTCTCCTCCCAGCCTTTGGCGCAGGTGGGCGGGGAGCTGCAATATCCGCCGCCCCAGCTGCTGCAGTCCTGGTCGCCGCGCGTTACCTGCGGGTCGGTTACGAAGGCGAACGAGAAGGGGCCGGAGTGCGGGGTCTCGAACGTGTACCTGTGGCTCCAGTTGACGGAGTCGTTGGAGACGGAGTATTCGTAGGACGAGCCGGGAGTAAGCCCGGTCACGGCCGCTTTGTGCCAGCTCATTTCGGGGTTGGTGCAGTCGTAGGAGCTGCAGGTGTTGGTGGTTTTGGCCCTTACCGCGCCGCTTGTTCCGGCGGTGACGCTTACGAGGCTGCCGCCCCTGAAGAGGCGGACCCACGACTTGGTGACGCCCTGCGCGGCGTACCAGTTGAAGCGCATCTCGGCGTTCGTGGCGCCCGGCGAGAGGCCGAGTGTTTTGGGCGCAAACGGCGTCCCCTCGTCTACGGGGGCGTGGGCACCGGCGCCTTCCGCGGCTTCGAGCAGGGCCTGGATGTCTATGTCGGGGACCAAACCGGCGGCGCGGTCGTCGCAGGATATTGTGAGGATTGCGGCGCACAGAGCGCACAGCGCCGCGGGGGTTGTTTGGTTTTTTTTCATACGGCCCTCCATAATGGGGGAAAGGTGGGGAATCTACATATACAAATATATTATGGGTGTCCGGCAGTCAAGAAATTCGGCAAAATTAATCCGCGGCGGATTTTTGGGCGGCCCGGCCCCGGCGGCCCGCCGCTTAAAATTTCCGTTCGGCGCTGCCCGGATATTATATTAGTATTTTAACTGTAATCTGGGTTGAACCATACCAAGAAAGGGAGATAGCCGTATGGAAGACAGTGGGTTGGATGAAAAGGCGAAAGAGGAAGCCAAGAAGCTTTTGGTGCTGCTCAAGGAGCCGCAGCTTGTTACCGAATACATTATCCGCTACGGGCTTACGATAAACGCCAGGAACATAGCCGACCTGAAGGCGCGCCGGAGCGGGGTGCGTTTGGCCACCGCGGCGGCTGGCGCGGCGCCGGGGGCCACGGGGCCGAACCCGGCGCTGGCGGCGCGGGCGGCGGCTATCGCGGCGCAGAACAAGGCCAACGCGGAAGCCATGGCGGCCAAGGCGGCGGCGAGCCGGCCCAAAGGCGCCCCCAATCCGGCCGAGGCGCAGAAGGTAGACGAAGACCCGATATTCGAGACCACCGTGAACTGCCCGGTCTGCGGGCACACCGGGCTCACCACCTACGAAATGCGGGCCAAGAGCCAGCAGGTGCTTCAGACCGTGCTTTTGGTACCCACATTCACCGCCGCCACCGGTTTCAAGACGGTAGACTACTCGCTGCTCGCCGTGTCGGTCTGCCCCAAGTGCCTCTTCGCCTCGCCCGACCGCAAAAACTTCAACTACCCCTCGTTCACCGGGAACAAGGAGGAGAAGTCTACGCTCAACGCGAGCGTGATACTGGCCCTCAAAGACAAAATAGAGGACACCAAGAAGATATTGCCGGCGGCGGTTGACAACCCCGACTACTTCAAGAGGGAGCGTTCGCTGAAAGTCGCCATAGAGAGCTACCGCCTCGCAATGGCGCGGGCCGAGGTCGAAGCGGAGCTCTCGCAGCCCTACGCCTACTTCAAGATGGGCTCCTACCTCCTCAAAATCGCCCGCATGATGAAGAACGAGGGGCAGAACGACACCGAGATCCTCAAAGAGGCGCTCATTATTTTTGAAAAGTCGTACGCCAAGTCCGAGTGCGAGACCGACGAGATAGAGATGCAGGTATTGTACCTGATAACAACGCTCTACATCATGCTCGACGATTTCACGAAGGCCAACTCGTACCTGACCGCTTTCAGCAAGCTGATTGCCGAGCGCACCGAAGCCATGAAGAAGAACCCGAGCCTCACCTGCCAGTGGATACAAAAATGGCAGGACCGCACGAAGTACAACTGGGAAGAGCGGGAGAACAAGGAGTTCTTTACCAAATAATCGCCGCGTGTGCTGGTTTGCGGGCTGGCGTTTCCGGTCATACATTAACAAATGAGAACGGCGAATGGAAAAACTAGTAATTGACAACGTGGAGCTCGTCCTCGCCCACCCGGTTGCCGTTAAGGCGGAGTGGATAGGGCAGGGCGAGCCCATGCGGCAGATACTCGCCTGCTGGATGGTGCTCGGCGAGGGAGACTTCCCCCTTACGCCGCGCGTTATAGGGCATCCGGGGATTGGCAAGACGACGCTTGCGATGGCCGCGGCGCGCGCGCGCGGGCAGGATGTATACATCATGCAGTGCACATCCGACACGCGGCCGGAGGATTTGCTCGTTACGCCGGTGCTGTCGGACCAGGGCAAAATATCTTACCACGCCTCGCCGCTGCTCACCGCCGCTATAAAGGGCGGCATAGCTATACTCGACGAGGGGAACAGGATGTCGGAAAAGTCGTGGGCGTCGCTCGCCGGCCTCTTCGACAACCGCCGGATGGCCGAGTCTGTAGCGGCGGGCATAACCGTTACGGCGCATAAGGAGTTCCGGGCCGCGGTTACGATGAACGAAGACTCGTCTACGTTCGAGATACCGGATTATATCATGTCGCGCCTGCAGCCGGGAATCAAAATACCGTTCCCCGACCGGGAAGACGAGATGAAGATCCTCACGTACAGCCTCCCTTTCTCTGGGGAAGAGATATTGCTGATGTGCGTGGATTATCTGCAAAAGGCGCACGGTCTGGAACTCCCCTACTCGGTGCGCGACGGTATCAACATCATACGCTACGCGCTGAAGATGAAGGAGAGCGGCGAAAAGGCCGGTGTTGACGCGCTCTTTGCGAAGGCGGTAAGCCAGATACTCGGCGAAGACTCGCTTGATTTGGACAAGCAGGCGCAGAACCGCAAGATGTCGGGCATCGACCTCTCGTCTATGAGCCTCGGCGACTACTTTTTCTCCGACGACGAGGACCTCAACCCCGATATCGACGACGACGATGACGACGGCGAGCCGCTTATCCCCGGCATCAATACTTTCGACGACGACAAGGATTAACGGATGAGAATTTGCGCCGAGATAGAGATGCTGCCCGTTATACACGGCAAAGAGCTGTTTGCCCGTGAGGTGCGGCGCCTCTGTTCGGGGCAGAGGTTCGATTGCGTGGCCGTAGACATCCCGCCGGCATTTCAGGATGACCTTTCCGCCGCCGTTGACGGCCTGCCGTTAATCAGCGCGCTTATCGCGCACGAGGGGCATGGCGTATATGGGGATGATGAATGCAGGTATTATATTCCGGTTGACCCGTGCGACGCGATGATAGAGGGCGTGCGCCAGGCGCGTCAGAGGCGCATTCCTTTTTACTGCGTGGGCGCGCCGGAGCTTGAGAACCTTGAGCCGCTGCCGCCGCTGCCCGACGAATATTCGGTCAAAAAACTTGGGGCCGACGCCTACGCGGCCTTATGCGGCGCGGTTATAGGCACCGCGCCGGAGGGATGTATAGAACACGGGCAGTCCAAGCATATCGCCGCGAAGCTGCGGCGGCTGCGCTCCCAATACAAAAACATTCTGGCGATAATACCATTAAAACTTTTCAAGACCGTAATATCGTTCCTCGACAGCGAGGAAATAAGCGACGCGGATTTGGGTATAGATACCGGTTACGGTTATACCGTGCAGACACGCTACATAAACCCCGACCACCTCTTCTTCGCGCTGGGCGAACTGCCGTTTATCACCGCCAAAACGCAGATGGAGCGCCAAGACCCGTTCGCGGAGCCTGTGGAACTGCTGGACGCGGTAAAAGAGCTGTTTACCGAAACGCGGGACAACTATTTTGACGATAAGGAGCAGGCGGTGCAGCTGTCGCCGGTGAGGATCCAGACGGCGCTAACGTACCTGCGCAACCTGACGGTCATGTCGGGCGAGCTTACGCCGTCGCTTATAGACATTGTAGAGGCCGCCAAGGGCGTAGGCGGCAACGCGTACGCGCTGCGTATTCTGAAAAACGCGCACTACTACCCGTTTTTGCCGATAGAGAGCGGCGATACATTAGTCAACATAGGCATAAAAAGGATGTCGCTCATAGACGATGTTTACCCCGGCGCCGGGCGGGAAGTTTACCGCGCGGTAAACCTCTTCCGCGACAAGATGATATACTGGCGCCGCATAGACCTCAAGCCCGACCCGTCGGTGATGCAGAAGAAGAAGTACCGCTATTCGTGGGACCCCTACGGCATGTGCTCGCACACCCCCGAAGACACGCGCATTGAGCGCTTCAACTCGCACGCGCGGGGCAAGGCGATGCGCGTGGTAACCGAGCATCTGGCGCGTACCGAAAAGTTTTCTTCGTCTGTAAAGGACGGCATTGACATACGTGAAACGCTGCGCAACTGGCACACGGGGAGTATATACGTGAAGGAGCTGCCGCCCGCCGTAACCAAGTTAGATACCGTAATAATAATTTTCGACGAAAGCCACGACGGCAGGTACCAGCAGCGCACTACCTGGTACGCCGAACACGAGGAGGAATCGACGCTCAGTTTCTACGCCACCGGCACGTTTGAGGACCTCATAGGCCCGGGGATAGCGCGCTGCACATACGGCGGGGTTGCGATGCTCTTCCCCCCGCGCAACGTGCCCGACATATTCAGGGTGGCGGAAGAGATGGGCGTAACGGGCTGCGCCGAACAGCTTGTTACGGGGTCGCTCGTATTCAGCCGTGAGAAGAACGTGGCCTACATCGCGGCCAAAGCGCCGTCCGTACGCTTGCGCGCGCAGGCGGGCCGCTTCAAAAAACATTTGGTGTGGATACCGCTCTCCACCTTTTCAAACGAAACATTGTCGCGCCTCCGGCGTTTTCACGTGCTCAACGGCAAAAACGTGAGGAGCTGGGCCGCGCATTTTATAGGAGACGAATTATGAAATTACGCAAACGGCGGTTATGCGCCCTAACGGCTTTCTGCATAATCGCGCTGATATGCGCCTGCGCGGCGCCAATGCAGAAACTGGAGTCTGACGTTGGGTACGGGTGGGAGACGATATGGTCGGACATCCCGCCGCCGGGCCAGGATACGGCGGCAACGGCGGCCGCACGGGAAGCCGTGGCTTCCGAAGCGGCAAAAATAGCGGCAATATATAACGCCTCTGCTGCTGATACTGCAAAATCATCATCCGTACAAGAGACAGTTCCGGTTGATACGGCAAAAACATCAGCCGCAAAGACTGTTCCGGTTGATACGGCGAAAACGTCATCCGCAAAGACTCTTCCGGTTGATACGGCGAAAACATCATCCGCAAAGACTGTTCCGGCGGATACGGCGAAAACGTCATCCGCAAAGACTGTTCCGGCGGATACGGCGAAAACGTCATCCGCAAAGACTGTTCCGGCGGATACTGCGAAAACATCATCCGCAAAGACTCTTCCGGCGGATACGGCGAAAACATCATCCGCAAAGAAAGTTCCGGTTGATACGGCAAAAATACCTTCCCCAAAAACCGTACCGCCCGCGCTCCGCCCCATCCCGGTAGTCTCCGACTCCGCCAAAGCCGCCTTCGAGGCCCGCTTCGTCAAAGCAAGCCGCGACACCCTCCTCGCCATGATCAGGAGCGACTACGCGCTGTGCGCCGGCGATACGTCTAAAGTCAGCAACGAACAACTTATGAGCTGGCGGGTCCGTACCGACGCGCAGGTAATGAAGGACGCCGCCTATCCCCAGATGTTTCGCGACTACGTAAAGGCGACCGGCATTAAAGCGCAGGACGTGAGGCCGTGCGAGCCCATCGCCTACGCCGAGCGCAAGGAAAGGGAGCGGCGCGAATTGGACAGCGCGTTCACAGCGCGGAGGGCAGCGCGCGACAAGGAGCTGAGCGACTCGATATCCGCGTTCAAAGAGCTGGCATCCCTCAAACCGGGCCCTGCCGACATACTCGGCCTGCCTGAAGGGCTCTCGATGTCGTCTATACAAACGATACTGTATTACAAAAACATCAAAACGAGGCCGGTGCAGAAGTATCTGCAGGTCAACAAGGTAGATTTCAAGGGGCTCACGGTCAACGTGGCGTTTTACTTCAGCGACCACGGCAAGTACATTGGGTACGAGGTGGAGACCGAAGCGCTGCGGGGCGACCGGCTTAACGCCACGGTAAGGGAGTGGGCCGCGCAGCTCACGCGCGCCTACGAGGGGATGCTCGGGCCGCCCAACAGTACGAACCACGTGGGCTTCAGGGAAATAAGGCAGGGGCGGCTCTCAATCACCGCCACCTGGGAGAAGACGCCGAAAGGGCCGAGGACGCTTATCGGGCTGGCCACGAATGAGCACCTCTACTACGCGAAGGTAATGGTCGCGTACTGATGCGGGCCTTTGGAATCGCAGACGCGCTGATCGCGGGGGCGCTGATATGCGGCACGGCGGCCGCAGTGCCGCTGCTGTCGTCCGGGCAGCCGGCCCTTGTCGTAGTTTACGGGCAAAACGCGGTTATCGCCAAATATCCGGCCGGCAGCGACGCCGTGTTTACCGTAAGCGGCAAACGGGGGCCGCTTGACATTGAGATAAAAAACGGAAGCGTGAGAATAGTCCACGCCGACTGCCCCCGCAGCATCTGCAAACAGTCCGGCAGCATAAGCGCACCGCCCGCGCAGCTGATCTGCGCGCCCAACAATATACTGATAGAGATCCGCTCAGCATCCGGCGGAAACGGTGTCGATGGCGTCGCTTATTGATATTAACGGCGCCGCGCGGAAAGCCGCCCTGCAAAAGGCAATCCTGCTGCTGATCGCCGTGGCCCTGAACGCCGTTGAAATAGCCATCCCAAGGTTACCGTTTTTGCCGTGGCTAAAACCCGGGTTCGCGAACATCATCACCATAATATGGATAATACGGTTCGGATTTAAAGACGCGCTGCTGTACACCGCGCTGAGGATTTGGGTTTCCGGATTCTACTTCGGCTTTTCGCTCTTTACCCTGTCGCTGAGTTTGACAGGGGGATTGCTGTCTGTGGCGGCAATGTCGCTTCTGTGGATTGCCTTAGGTAAACGGAATTTGGTTGGGACAATCGGTCTTGGGGTAACCGGGGCGCTGTTTCATAACGCCGGGCAGCTCGCCGTCGTCTATTTCATAATGTCGCAAAATATGAGCCTGTTCGTACAGATACCGTTTATGCTTGGCGCCGCGGTGATATTCGGAAGCATTGTTGGCGGCCTCGCGCCAGTCATCCATAAAATTGTCGGCGTTGACTGGGGGGACGATGCTGATCTCAATACGGTTAATACATCCGTCACCCCGCCGGTTAAACTCTTAAATAAGTTTATAGTAGTACTGACATTTGCCGTATCGATAACCCTGATGTTCATCAACAATATGACCGTGCTGGCATCCGCGGCAGTATTATTCTCGCTGACAGCGTTATCCCTGAACCCCAAAAAGCCGCTGACTATCTTCTACCCCGTAAAATTCTACACGCTATTCCTCTTCATCGCCGCCACGCACCTCTTCTTTACCTACGGGATGCGCAGCGACATCCTCCCCTTCACGACAAACGAGGGCCTGGCCGCGTTCGCCAAACAGTCCCTGCGCCTATGGTGCTGGCTGCAAACGGTACACATCTTCAAACGCTTTGGGTTCCACGAGATGTTTATAAATATGCTGTACAGGTTCTTCCCCCAAAAAAAGGACACGCTCGAAGCCGGGATGATAGCGCTGGAGCATTTTCCGGAAATCATCCGGCTGTCAAAATCCGAAAAGAAGATCCCCGTCTCCACGCTGCTATTCAGGCCAAAAGCGGCGCTGACGGAGTACGTGAGGGCCATGGCCGGCCGGATCGCCGGGAAGGTCAACGCCTCCTGCCCTGCGGCAAATGGAAAGAAAAACCGCCCGCTTCCCCCAAATATCCCCTGATCCGCGCCAAGTTATCCACAAAATATCCTCAAAATACCCACAACTCCCCGCGGCAGCCACTAAAAAACGGCCAAAATGAGGTAATTTAGCGCGATTCGGCAAATTTTTGTTGCAACCGCAAAAAAATCCTTGCATTCCGGTCGAAAATATATTATATTATAGAATTATGCTATACCGCCGAATCAGGGGCCGGTTTACCGGTTGGCGGCGGCGGTTTGGGGCAGTAGCAGTGATTGGGGGGGATGGATTGCGCGCAATAAACACATTTTTTAGTAGCACCCGCGCCACGGCTCGCCGTGAGCCCAGGGAATGTTGCGCCCTCGGCGCGATATTGACGGAGATATTAACCGGGCCACGAAAAACTTACCCC
>WQRV01000114.1 GCA_009786575.1 Chitinispirillia bacterium
CCCCATTGTATTTATTATTATATAATTTATTATTTACTTGATTATTTACTTGATCAAAATCAGCTAAACAAACTAACTAGACTTCTACTGCTCTTACCAAATCTGCACCATCAACACAACAGTATGCCTGTTGCGCTGATGGTGGTATTCGCGCATTCGCTCACAGAATTTCTAATCATAAACAACAGACAAATGTTTGTGGATTTTTATGTCTATATCAAAATTCAGAAGGGAAAGATACTATTGCTATAAACTATGTCAGGCATATAATTATATTCTTGTCGACATTATTTTCTCGTTTCACCGATAGACAAAGGGGGTTGCGGCAACGCACAAAAATGTATTTTTCCGGGCGACTGCGGTTTGGGCCGTCACATTATGTTGTATTTGCAGGATACGATGTGTGTTTTTAGACATTACTTTTTTAACAATAAGAGGAGGTTTTATTGACTTTATAGTACCATAAAAATCACAATTATGGAAGTTCATATGAATGAACCAAAAAATGCAGTACTAGTAAGTGTAGAGGTGCTTGAATTTTTTTATATTCAAAATTACAAAAATTTAACTAATTAAAAAAGGATTAATGAAATGAAAAAAGCTGTATTAATTTTTACATTGTTAGCTCTTGTCGTATTGCTAAACGCGTGTGCCGGTTTTTTTGTTAGTCGTTATGCTCCTGATTATGCATACTCCACCGCCAGTGACCTTACTGCCGCCAGTCAAGAAGTCCAAAGGGCTTCAAAAAATGTGACATTGGGTGATTTAGAGAAGTGCAACCCGCATGGGTGTCATGATGAGTGTAAGAAACTTTATGGCAGCGCAGGCGGGGGGGTAAAGTATACGGTAGGTTGTGGGTGTGAGTGCTACACACAATCCTATGAGGCAGAATTTGTGAACGTAGGCACGGCAGGTACGACTGAAGAATGCTGCAAAATGGCTGCTGAAGCGGGCTATGTACGATCTTATTGGAATGAAAGTACAGGAAACTGCGGCGGTTATGGACAGTACGAAGAATTAGGTACGGCGGAAACAGCCAAAGAATGTTCCGAGATGGCAAAGGCTGCCGGGAGGAAAAATACTGTTTGGGACAGTGATTCGAAAAAATGTGGTGTCAGCAGCAAAAAAGTAAGGTAAATCACTACATGGATTGAGATGATTGTGGTGCCATCTATGGTTAACTTCATCTGATATCCACCCATATTTTACAGGACACTCATAAAACCAGAACTTATTTTTAGCAATCATAAGTTCTGCTTAGATATGAGTGTCCATAAATTATCAATTTTTTTGGGAATTATTATAGTTAATTGTGCCCGGTAAATTCATGTCGGTAAAATTTGCCGGCATGAACGGGTAGATCGATATAGGGATAGTATATTAACAATAAACAATAACGACTCGTCGTTGATAGGAGGAGAGTATGAGCAGGTTTGCAGGCAGCAGTAAGGTTGGAGACCGGGCAAGTCGGTTCTTCGGCATGGCATTGCGGACGGCAGTGCTATGGTCGCTGATTTTGATGGTTAAAACTGCGATGGCGCAGCCGCAGAAGGCGACGATTGGTTCGTTCACGGATCCGCGAGACGGCAAGACATACCGTACGACAACTTTGGGCGGTACAAAGTGGATGGCACAGAACCTGAACTATGAGACGCGGGACTCGTGGTGTTACGACGATGACAGCGTTGCTTGCGGTGTGTTAGGCAGGCTGTATTCATATGACGCAGCGATAAAGGCATGCCCGGCGGGCTGGAGTCTGCCGGATACCGCCGACTGGAGTGCGCTGGCGCTCGCGTCCGGAGGCGGTCTTCTGCGTGATCTTGCCGGAATAAACTTAAAATCAATGAGGATGTGGCCGCGTGCCAGAAGTTCCGGCACCGACAACTTCGGCTGGGCAGGTCTGCCCGGCGGTATTCGCGACGCGGACGGTACTTTCAACGAGGGCAGTAACAGCGGGCATTGGTGGAGTGTGACGAAAACCGCTGCGGGCAGTGCGTATATGGTGAGTATGCACGTTGATATGGGAAATATGCCGTATACCAGCAGGCCTGGTACATGGGGAGCATCGGTGCGCTGTTTTGAGGGCATAAGCCGTGCCACGCGGCAGCTCATTAATCAGGGAATCGAGTATTCGACCAAGAAGAAGGACGCAGACAAAGCGCTCGAACTGCTGACCAATGCGGTACAACTGTCGCCCACTGCTCCTGATGCATTCATGATGCGGGGCGCAATTTATTTTGACGAGAAGAAAGACTACCCTAAGGCCATTGCGGATTTCGATGCCGCTATAGCACTGGTGAGTACGGAACACCGCCTGTACATGTCACTGCATAGCTTTAAGGCGAGGGCATATATTGGCAATAAGGAGTACAAGAAAGCGATAGACGACCTTACTATGGTGTTAGGACACAATAAAAATGATATAAACACACTCTACCTGAGAGGCAAGGCGTATCGTCTGTCTGGCGATAACAAAAGTGCGCTGGCAGATCTTAACTTGGCACTATTGCACGAAAGAAACAGTTCGATAGTGTTCTTAGAGAGGGGCAAAGTATATTCTTCACTGGGTGATACCAAGAAAGCGCTGGCCGATCTAGAACTGGCAATGAAAACAAGTACTTCAGAGAATGAAAAAGATTCAATAGCGCTGGTGATCAGTATGAACGGCGGCAACCTGAACCTATTTACAGATTCACGCGATGGCAAGAGGTACCGTACGGTGAAGATTGGCGGCAAAACATGGATGACACAAGACTTGAACTTCAAGTCTAAAACGTATAACTGGGATGCAGCGATGACCGCCTGTCCCGCAGACTGGCGCGTACCGACAAACAACGATTGGAGCGTGCTTATCAATGCTATTGATAATTCAGAGGATAAGCTGAAGGGAATGACCGGTTGGAACCGCAGTCCCAGCCAACTCGCATGGTGGTCAGCGACCGAAAGCGGCAAGAACAAGGATCAGGCCTTTACTCAGCTTATTGAGGGAAATGTTGTCCCGCGCCAGACAAAAGCCGACAAAAAGACCAAAACGAATCCGGTGAGATGCGTCACGGATAAGGAATTACCTCCGCCTCCAAAACCTATGCAAAGCAGCGCAACCGAACAGCAGCTTCAACCCTCAGCTGCAGATGCCGCAAAAGTAATCGGAGCTAACAGTGTGGGATCTTTTGTTTTGAAACAACCGATACCTAAATCCGTTCCCGGATATGATATAAAGAAAAACTCCTATATTGACGAACATGAGGGTACCTCCGTGACAGAGTACAGTATCGTTCAGAACGGTAAAAATGTTATGGTGATAAATAAAGAGCACGATAAAGATACCGATACTGTCATCTCTATCACAATACTGTCGGACGAATATTCTACGAAAAGTGGGTTAAAAATTGGCAGTACGCTGGAAAATCTTGTAAAAACATACCCTGCACATACCATTGGCGCTTGCTGTAATCGGCCGTATTTTCAGTTTATAGTAAGAGATGATGCCCGAAAGAAAGGAATAAATTTCAATTTTGACGGTATGGCTAATTACATCGGTAATAATTATCCGGAGGGTTGGGACTGGCAAGATTATAAGCCAGATGAATTTAAGCCCGGCTCTAAAGTGACAGAAATAAGGATATGGTGACATTATATATAAGGGCGGCCGGGGACGGCCGCCCCTACAAAATCGTTTTATTTTTATCATACGTTACACCGACAAATTGGGGTTTATCTTTGACTTTGACTTTGACTTTAAAATACTATGGGATTATGTTTTGTCGGTGCATTGTGCTGTCGTGATACCGTATACGGGGGAAAAGAGGCCCCTTGCGGCACAAGCGGGAGCATGCAATCACCGGCTTTCACAACTCGGCCGCCGAAGCATTAGCCCTGATAGGGCTGCTCGCCGCCCGGCATCAGCGAAGTTCGCTTCATCTGTATGCGGGTAAGTCAAAACCCCACGCTCAGAACGTGGGCCTTGCCGCTTACCGGGTGTTCCAAATTTCACTATACGAACCGGGTTTTGCAACCGTGAGCTAATGGTTCGGCGGCCGAGCTGTTAATCTATGGGTTCTGAAGAGCCGCTTGCGCCGCTGGCAGCCGCTTTTCCCCCATAAACGGTACCACGCCGGCTCAATGAGCCTACAAAACATTTTCCCATAGTCTTCTGACTTTAACTTTAACTTTAGCTTCGCTGAATTATCATTTAACAACAACCTCGTAAACCAGCGTCCGCCCCTTGTCAAACGCGAATACTCCCAGCGTGCCCCTCTTCCCCTTCACCCTCATCTTCTTGCCGCGCTTGCCGTCTATGTCGAGCGGGTATACCTCTACCTTCTTCCCGCCCGCCTTCTTGAACGTGACGCTGCCTTTGATTACCTGCACCAGCACGTCGCCATCACCGGCGTTTTCCAGAAGATTTCTGGCCGGATCGTAGGTCTGCCCCTTCATCTTGGCCGGGCCCGTCGCTACAAGATAAAAACGGTTCGACGACACGAGGCCCTGGCCGTCGGCGGAGACTGCGAAGACCGAGGCGTGCGTGTTTGATACTTTGACGGAGATTGCCGGCAGGTCAACCGCCCTGCCGCCTATAAACCCGCTCGCGCCCTGCACGCGCGGCGCGTCTATCGTCATGTAGCCGGTTTTCCCGTCTACCATCAGTTCGCCGGTTTCGGAATGGATCACGCCGCTGTTCTTATCGTAATAATTCGCGTATTGATTGATGCTGCCCTGCGCCTTGCCGTCGAAACTCTTTGCCGTCCGCGTGATAAAGGGCAGGTGGTAGTTCGTTTCGAGAAAATCGGAGTAGTTGGGGACATCGTCCAATTGCCCGGCGGCAATGCCCTCTACAAACAGCCCCGGGGCGGCCCTCACGTCGCCGCGCAGGAAGAGCGGCGCGGCCATTACCCATTGCGCTACGTCCTCCGGCTGTATTGACAACTTGTAGTTGAGTATGCGGTCGGCGCCGAGGTGCTGCAGGTTGAAATCGAACTGCAAGATGCCGTCCCACCCTTGCAGCGCACCGTACGCGGCTGCGAGCGGCACGCCCTCCAGCACGTACTCGTTGGGGTAGCAGTGGTTCCACTCGGTAATGATAAACGGCTTGCCGTCTACACGGAAGTACGCTTTTTGGTTGATGATGTTCGCCTTGAGGTTCCGCAGCTGCGAGCGGTTGTGGAACGGCGCTTCGAGTATCCTGTCCCAGTCGTTCCCTATCTTCCAGACCTGCGGGTGGTCCCAGTACTCGTTTGAGCAGATGAGGTCGAGCTCGGCGTTGTTCCTAAGCATTGCCAGAAACGGCAGCGGCATGTTGCTCCCGGCGAGCGGGTACTTAACGCCAACCTTGCGGATGTGCTCACGCATATCCCTGAAGTAGCCGGTCTCCACATCAGACAAAAACCGTATAGACTCGCGGACGTCGCCGTAGTCCTTTAGGCTTAGGCGGGGTATGCCGTCCTGATAGTTCAGGCCGAATGTAGCCAGTTTCAAGTGCTCGGGATCGGGGTCCGGCTCCACCGCGCCCGGCTCCACCTCGGAGGCCTCGTGCATCGCGAACGCCCTCATCACCGACTGCACTGCGGCCGGGCCCGGCGTCAGCATATCCACAGCCGCCGTATCGGCGCCAGCCAGCGACGTGTCGGGGTGGGAGTGGGGCGACTTGTGCCAAAGCGCCTCAAGCTCTTTGCGGTACGGCGGGGTAAGTATATCGCCGCCGAACGCGCTGAAGATCGTGGACTCGTTGATGAACGCCGACGCTGCTATCGCGGGCTCTTTTCTGTACGCCACGCCGGTAAACTGGTTGACGTGGTTCAACAGGTTCTCGTTGAACTCTTTTTGCAGCTCTATGATCTTCTTCGAGAAGAACCCTATCTGCTTCCCGCCGAGGTCGGGGGGGCGGTGCTCAACGCCGTCAGCCTCGGTGAAATCCCTGTGCACCAGCAAATCGAGGAAGATGTAGATGCCCTTCTCCTTGCACTTTGATATAAGGTAATCAAGCTGGCGCATCGACTCTTTTGAGAACTTGCGCGTGCCGGGAGTATTGCCGAATATATTCGGCGAAGTCCAGGGCGCGTCCATGTGGTGCAGGCGCAGCATGTTGGCGCCCATCTTCGCGAGCCGGGATACTGCGGAGTCGATCTGCGCGTCGGTGGCGAAGCAGTCCATCGCGACCAGATTCGTACCCCAGAAGCGGGCGGGCGTGCCGTTCTCGAATACGAGTTTCCCGTCCTTGGCGGTAAGGAACCCGTGCTTGCCGGCGGGCGCGTCTAAAAGGCCCGACCAGTCTACGTAGTGGCTGCCCGTAACCCCCGGCTTGGCTTTAAGCGCGTACCACTCCCCCTCTTCCGTGACACCGGAGAAACGCCCCGGCTTTAGGGCCTCCCCCTTGCGGCTGCGGATTACGAGGGTGAGGTCGTCGAAGTGCGCGGTCCCCACGGCGTTGCCGAGGGCGCACTGGATCACGACGGCTTTGGCGGCGTCGGACACCGTGTAGGTGCGGGAGTAGTGCACCCAGCCGGTGGTCCCGTCTACCTGCCCGGTGACCGGCGGGTACCCGGCTACCAGATTCCCGAGCGCGTCCCGGAACTCGACGGATATCCGCGCCATTTCCCAGTTCTCCTGCCCGGAGACTACGCTGTCGGCCTTTATCCACCCGGATACGGAGATCTTAAAAACCTCCGGCGGCAGCACGACAGTCTGGTCGGCGCCGCTCCACTTGGGTTCGGCGTTGGTGATGGTCAGCCCGGCCCGGCCGCCGCGAGCGCCGCCGCCCACCGAGGCGCCCCAGATGTTCCACCCCCTGGCGCCGTCCTCAAACGACGGGTTGACCAGCACGTTCCCGGCGCTGTCTACCGGGGATAGCTGGGGCTTTTGCGCGGCGGCAGCCAAATGGCCCCGGCCAATGATAATCAACGCCATCAAGAGAAAAATTGTGCGGATGCGCATTACCGGCTTTTCCTTTGACTAAGATGGATATATCAACTAATAATAAAATATATATTGCAGCCCCGCGCAATTTATATATTTATCTATAAGTAGTAATTTTACCACCGGCAAACACCTACGGGGTAAGGGGAAAAACTAATGAACATTATCCTTACGGGCTTCGCCTCGAGCGGCAAGTCCACCACCGCCGGGGCCATCTGCGGCCGCACCGGGCGGATACACGTTGACCTCGACCGCGCCATAGAGGGGCGCTACGAGCGCAAGCACGGGTCGCGCGCCTCGTGCCGCGAGATCTTCAAGGATGTTGGCAAAGACGGCTGGGCCGAGCTCGAAAACGACGCCCTCCGCTCGCTGTCTAACATGCGCAACTCGGTCCTGTCAACCGGCGGGCGCACCCCGCTCTGCGAAGAGAACAGGGTCATCCTCAAATCGCTGGGCACCGTAATCTACCTCAAATGCGGGGTGGGCGCCGTCCTCCAGAGGATGAAGCGCAAGGGGATCCCGGCATCCATAGGCTCCACCCCCGAAGAGGTGGAGGCCGAGTGGCTGCTGCGCGACCCCATATACACGGCGCTGGCCGACATGATAATAGAAAACGAAAAGCTGACGCCGGCGGAAACGGCGATAGCGATATTGGACAGGATGCCGATGCCGTAACAGACGTCCATCCTGCCGTCCATACACCATGAAGGAAACGATGATATGTCCAGTACGTTCGGCAATTTTCTAAAGGTAACGACGTTCGGCGAATCCCACGGGGGCGCCGTTGGGGCCGTGATCGACGGGCTGCCCGCCAACATCCCGCTCACGGAGGGCAAAATCCAGATCCAGCTCAACCGCCGCCGCCCCGGGCAGAGCGACATCACCACCCCGCGCAGCGAAGCGGACACCGTCAAAATACTCTCCGGCACCGAAAACGGGCTCACGCTGGGGACGCCCGTAACCTTCGTAGTCGAAAATCTGGACCAGCGGCCCGGCGATTATTCATCGGCAGCGGCAGCCCCCCGCCCATCCCACGCCGACTACACGTACACAATGAAATACGGCATAACCGCCTCAAGCGGCGGCGGACGCGCAAGCGCAAGGGAAACCATAGGGCGCGTAACGGCAGGCTCGGCGGCCGAAATTTTCCTGCTCGAAAAGTTCGGCGCAGACATCGTAGCCTTCGTATCATCTGTAGGCAGCATCACAGCCCCAATTATCGACGACCTTGAGGGATTGACGCGCGAGGCCGTAGACAAACACTTCGTACGCTGCCCCGACCAAAAAAGCGCGGAGGCGATGGAGCGGCTGATAAGGGAGGTAAAGTCAGACGGCGACTCCATTGGCGGAATCGTAACCTGCGTATGCCGCAACGTCCCCGCCGGGTGGGGCGAACCGGTCTTCGACAAGCTCGAAGCACTGCTGGCGCAGGCGATGATGTCCATCCCCGCCGCAAAAGGCTTCGAGGTTGGGGCGGGGTTCGCAAGCGCGGCAATGCGCGGGTCGGAACACAACGACATCTTCGTAGCCAAAGACGGCAGGTTAGGCACGGCAACAAACCGCAGCGGCGGCATTCAGGGCGGCATCTCAAACGGCGAACCTATAATCTTCCGCGTAGCCTTCAAGCCAACCGCAACCATAGGCAAAGAGCAGGTAACGGCAGACTACATCGGCAACGAAACCATACTGAAACCCACAGGCCGCCACGACCCATGCGTAGTCCCCAGAGCCGTACCCGTAGTAGAGGCAATGGCCGCGCTGGTACTGGGAGACATGGCGCTGGGGCAAATGGGGCGGTGAAAAGCAGGCATCTCCTGAAAAACAGGCGGGAAAGGAAAGGTTACCACATGCAACCACGCACGGTGAGTATCTCAATAGTACAAATCCTTATTATAATCGTAACCGTACTCCCGGCTCTTACCGGGTGCGCTAATATTGAACTAAGACCGAAAGGTGGAGTTATGCCGGAAGAAACGCTGCTAAAGGATACTATTATTGTGAAAACCGGTTACCGGCATTTTGAACCAATATACGTATCCGTGAAGGCAACAATAAAATATATATTTCCTGTACCGCAGCCTAACGCGGTTGGAACTCTTGATGGGTATAGTAATGGCATTGTGTACATTGGATTCGGCGGTAAACCTAAAACAAGGGTAATTGCCAGAAACTTCAGCAAAGAGGTGTTCGGCGAATTTACCTACAGGTTTAGCCCGAATTTCTCTGATGACATAATTGTGTACTCCAAAACCAGAGTTGCCGTAATAGTTAACGTAAAAACAGGAGAAGCGTTTCACGCAGACTTTGACCTTACCTTCGATGACTTTATGCATGGAATCCGTTTCTTGGATCCGCAAAACAATGTATTTGTAGTTGTCAAAACGATTGGCCGGGGTGTTGATTTTTATTCTCCACGCATCGACAATTTACACCTTGCGAAGTTAGATGGGAAACAACTCGTAGATCTTGGCCAAATTATGCCGCATTTTGGCGAGAGACGTTCGATAACATCCGATGCTTCTATGTATGTGTATAATAATTGGCTTATTCACAATCGTACATTGATTGCGTACGATGCTTTCAATTCACGAAACATGTTATGTTTCAATGGGCTCACAGAAATAAGGCATCCGTTTACGGATGTTTTCAACAGTAATAAGGATAAAGTTGGCAGCGTAAGGGGTTTCGCGATTCACCCTGAATTACCGTTTGGTATCGTTGTGGATGACACGCGCCCCACCCATCCACTTCTTTTTTTACGTTGGAATACAAACGACCCGGATGAGCAATTCACCACCATTAACCACAAATTATTACCGCTTGCGGCATTGTTTAATATAAAGGCAGAATATT
>WQRV01000115.1 GCA_009786575.1 Chitinispirillia bacterium
GAGTAGTTCTTGAGCAGGAACAGGAGCATGATGGTCAGCACGTCCATGAGGGACGTGATGTTCATCGCCGCGTTATGTTTTTTCTGCTTAAAGCGTCCCATGATTTTACGCCCTCAGTTTAGAGATTGATATGTTCGGAAACTCGGCCTGGCGGGCCGCGTCCATTATTTGTACGATCTTGTCGTATATCACTTCGTTCTCGGCGGCGATGATGATATCGTCCTTATCCTCGGCGTCGCCGTAGCGCTCTTTCACCTTCATCAGGCGGTTCTTAAGCTCATCGTACGCAGACAGCGGCTTGAGCTCAAACTCGCCGGGGTTCGATACGATGACCCGCCTGCGGGGGTTCGTCAGCGCAAAGGCCGTGTCGCCGGCGTTCAGGCTCTTCAACGGCACGCCGTCGGCATCCGTCAGCAACTCGCCGAAACGGGTATACATGGCCTTCATGATATTGCGGTTCTCGTCGAGCGCGTAGAGGTAAATCTCGAACCGCTCGTGTATCGTAAGCTCCCTGCCGGAATGGGGGTGCCTGGGCATCCCTCCGCCCGGTACGTACTCAATGAGGGTATCGAGCTTGTGCTCGTCCCTTGTAATGTAGCGGTGGAACTCCTGATAGTAGAGGCTCGGCAGGAAGCCGCCCTTCGCGCCAAGAGTTACGACCGAGTCGGTGATGATCGCCGTCAGCTTGAGCTTCTGGCTGTCGTCATCCGGCTTGGTGGTTTGCGATTCCGTCGTCTGCGTCCCGGTACCTGCGGGGAGCTTGATGTCGATAACCGCGACGCTCGCGAACTCCGCGGAGACTATGAGCATTGGGATGAGCACGACCATAAGGTTCATAAAGACCTTGAGATCGACGTCGGTTGCTTCGGATCCAGCCGGTTTCAGCTTGTTAGCCATTTGTGTTTCCTCCTTCAAAAAGGTTATTAGTTACATTTTTGGTCCCGCACGGCCGCCTCGATCTCGAGATTCGAAACGGATGCCCCGCCCGGCCCTATCTATTAAATACTCTGTGTATGGCAAAAGTGCCACCGGGGGGTGCGTTTTTTAAAAAAATGTTATGATGAAAAATGATAATTTGGCGCAAATGTTGGCTTCGACTCCGCTCAGGCAACGGTCCCGGTGGCTGAGCGGAGTCGAAGCCACGGTGGGTGGTACAAATGTTAATTTGCCACATACCCGGCCAGTATACAGGGTGTCGCGGTGCGGCTGCGGTAAAAATCGTGGATGTAGGTATGGCCGAAGCCATAAAACGCGTTTCTACCCGGAGTATTCGCCGGGCCGTGCTGCGGGACCGGCGGGAGGGACCGGAAAAAAAAGCTGTTTTGGTGTTGATTTTGCGTTTCCATATACTATATTATATTCGGATATGTTTATTTTTGAGAGAAGGCGGACACTATGGTAGTATACACGATACTGGCCTTTGGGCTGCTTGTTGCGCTGTTTATCCTGTTTTTGGTGGTCAGCAAGTCTACGGGCGCGATCGACAACTCGCTGTACAAGATGGAGTACCTCGTGCGCAAGGAGTGCGACATTCAGCTTGAGGCGCTTGAGTTCAAGTACAAGATGAAGGCTGCCGACAAAGCGTTTGACGATATTTACGGCGGCAAAAAATTGGCGGATGACGTCCAGAATGCGATAGACAGCAATGAGTAACAGCGCCGGCGGGCCCAGGCGGGGCAAGATCCTGGTTTTTTCGGCGGCGTCGGGGGCGGGAAAGAACACGCTCATCGACCACCTGCTGGCATCGGTTCCCGGGCTGGTTTACTCGGTTTCAGCGACCACGCGCAAGCCGCGGCCCGGCGAGGCCGACGGGGTCAACTACTTCTTCCTTACTGTAGATGAGTTCGAGCGGAAGGTGGCGGAGGGCGAGTTCGCCGAGTGGGAAAAGGTGCACGGCAACTACTACGGGACGCCCCGCGCGTTCATTGAGACGGTGCTTTCGGGCGGGGAGCACATAGTTATGGACATAGACGTTTTCGGGAAGGCGAAGTTCGACGAGGCCTACCCCGAGGCGGTGGGGGTGCTCATCGTCCCGCCGTCGTTAGACCACCTCGAGAAGCGGCTTAAGGCCCGCGGCGCCGACGATGCCGGGACGATCCGCCTGCGGCTCGACAACGCGAGGGTCGAGATGGACTTCGCGATGGCGCAGGGGAAGTACGAGCATTACATTGTGAACGATGACCTTGAAGCCGCGAAGGACGAAGTAGTCCGGTTAGTAAGGACGATCATCGACGAATGAACCCGGCCGCGCAACCCCACCCCGCGGCGCAGGCCGCCCTGCCGTTTGAAAGCAGCGGTTCCGGCGGCGCTGCGCTGCGGATAGGGCGCGACACCGCCAACGACGTATGCCTCCCGCACCCCATGGTTTCCCGCTTCCACGCGGTTGTAAAGAGTACCTCCGGCGGGTTTGTAATTACCGATCAGGGCAGTACCAATTCCACGTATGTAAATGGTGCGGCGGTGGGGACGGCGCAGCTTGCGGAGGGCGATGTAGTGCACGTTGGCCCGTTCCGCTTTTACGTCTCCGGCGGCGAGTTCCGCCGCGCCGACGGGGTCAACAGGATCAGGATAGAGGCGCAGGGCGTAGGCGTGCGCCTCAGGGGCAAGAAGCTACTTGAGGGCGTAAACCTGACTATCGAGCCCGGCGCTTTCGTGGCCCTGCTCGGCCCGTCCGGGGCGGGGAAGTCTACGCTGTCGCGGGTGCTGTCGGGGCAGCTGGCGCCTACATCGGGGCGGCTCCTCATGAACGGCCTGCCGGCGGGGAAGTACGGCGCGGCGTTCGCTCGCGGGATGGGGTACGTTTCGCAGCAGATACTTCTGAGGCCGGAGCTGACGGTTTGGGAAACGCTGACGGACCAGAGCCTGATAAGGCTCCCCATAGACAGCACGGTGGACGAGCGGCTGACCCGCGCGGGCGAGGTGCTGGAGCTTATGGGGCTAACGGCGCAGCGCGACCGGCGCGTGGCCAACCTTTCCGGCGGCGAGGCGCGCCGGCTGCACGTGGGCGTGGAGCTTCTGGCATCCCCGGCGGTGGTCATCCTCGACGAGCCGCTGGCCGGGCTCGACCCCGGGCTCATAGGGAAATTCATGCAGCTCTTCCGCAGGATCAGCGACAAGGGGTACACGCTCATCCTCATCACCCACACGCTCGAGCAGATCGATTTGTGCGACAGGGTGGTCTACATAGCCAAGAGCAGGGTTGACCAGGCGGGGCGGGTGTTTTTCTCGGGCGCGCCGTCGGATATCTGCGGCCATTTCGGGGTTGCCTGCATTGCGGACATTTACGATAAGGCCGGAGCAAGCGGGCCGGAGGACGGTTTCGGGGCGGATGCCGCCGAGCCGATGTGGCAGAGCACCGCGCCTACCCGCCTGGGGATGCCTGCCCTGCCTGTGCCCGGGCAGGGTGGGGCGGAATCCGCGCATTCGGAAGAACCGGTACATCCCGGCGAAATGCCCGCGGACGGGTCAACCCACACGGACGAACACTCCATCCACACCGGCCCCAACCGCCGCCGGCGCGACAGGCACGGCCCCGGGGACCAGTACCAAAACAGCCAGGGGGGCCGCCAGAACCAGCAGCAAGGCGACCTGGCCTTCGCCCTGCGCCACCCCCTGCTCTGGATAACGCTCCTCATCCGCCAGACGTGCGTACTTACCGCGCGCTACTCCAAAGTCTATATCCGCGACAAGCGCAATATGCTCCTTTTAATGGCGCAGACCCCGCTCATCACGCTGTTGCTCGGGCTGGTCTACAAAACCTCCATCCTCCAGTTCGACGTGAGCTTCTACTTCTGCCTGACGGTGACGGGCATCTGGGTAGGCGGGCTTGACGCGGTGCGCGAGGTTGCCGCGGAGCTGCCGCTGCTCGCGCGGGAGGCGAAGTGCGGGATGCGGCGGCTGTCGTACATCGCGGCGCGGATAACGGCGGCGGCGGCGCTGTCCGCCGTACAGGCGCTCATCTTCGCGGTCTCGGCGGTGGTCATATTCCGCAACCTCGTTTTCACTATGGAGCTTCTCATCCTGCTCTTCGCGGCGGTCTTCTCCGGGAACCTGCTGGGGCTGGCCGTGAGCGCCTGCAGCGGGGGCGTGAGCCGGGCGATCAGCACGCTTCCCATCGTCCTGATACCTCAGATATTCTTCTCGGGGATACTCGTGAAGTTCGAGCACATGACGGAACTGGGCCGCCAGATTTCGCACCTCACGGTATCGCGGCCGGTGTTTTCGGTCATGAAGAAGGTGTTTTGCCTCGACCGGGAGATTTTCTGGCATACCGACTGGACAGAGTTATTTTTACTTTGCGCTGCGCTAATTATTATATTGTGGATAGCACTCAAATGCCGTACCGGGCGCAGGAGTTCAGCTTAGGAGCGTTGCAAATGTCAAAAAACAGGTTCACCGGCCTTGAGCCGGTTTACATAGGCCAGTACAAGGTTATCGACAGGATCGGCAAGGGCGGCATGGGCGACATCTACCGGGCCGTGCAGGAGCCGCTCGGCCGCGTGGTAGCGCTCAAGGTGCTGCCGCCGCACATGAAGGACAGCGACGACGACGAGTTCGAGAAGCGCTTCCGCAAAGAGGCCAAGGCGCTCTCCGGGCTCTCGCACCAGAACATCGTGAGCATCTTCGACTCCGGCGAGTCAGACGGGTACCTCTACATCGCCATGCAGTACGTAGACGGCATGGACCTGAGCTGCTACATCGCCGATAACAGGGTGATCTCCATCGCCGAGACTATAGACTTCGCCAAGCAGATCTGCCGGGGCCTGCGCTACGCCCACAGCCGCAAGGTCCCCATCATCCACCGCGACATCAAGCCGCAGAATATCCTGCTCGACAAGAACAAGAACATCCGCATTACCGACTTCGGCATTGTCAAGATGTTCTCCCCCGAAGAGCGCCTCACCGAGCACCGCATAACGCAGAGGGGCCACACGGTGGGCACACCGGAGTACATGTCGCCCGAACAGGCGCAGGGCAGGGAAGACATTGGCGTGCAGACCGACATCTACTCTCTGGGGATACTGATGTACGAGATGCTCACGCACAAGCCGCCGTTTACCGGCAGCAACTCCATGGCCATAGCCCACATGCAGGTAAACGAGAAGCCGCCGCTGCCGTCGCTCAAGCGCAAGGACATACCCAAGATGCTCGAGATGATCATAATGAAGGCGCTCAAAAAGGACAAGCGCGAGCGGTACCAGAGCATAGAAGAGATGCTTGAGGACCTCGACAGGGTAAACCCGGCAGCGCCGGAGGCCCGCAAAACGATAACGCTCCCCGCCCCCAAACAGGTGGAGGACCGCAGGATCAAGGTTGACAGGCGCGGCAAGGACAGACGCTACGGCCCGGCGAGCTACTGGGCCGAGATGGCACGCACGCAGTGGCTCTCATGGCTCGCCATAGGCGCGCTCGCCACGGCGTACATATTGCACCTTGTCAAGTACCATCAGACATAAGGATGTGCGGTTTATGGACGATCTCCGTATCCCCGTAATGTGCAAAGAGGTGGCCATAGAGCTCGGCGGCGGCACCCAGGCCGCAGGCATGGTCTACCTCCCGGCCGGCGCCCCCGGCCACACCGGCGCGATGCGCTTAGTAGAGTGGCTCAACGGGCCCGAGCAGTTCTTCCCGTTCCGCCTCCGCGGCGAGATCGACACCATCATCCTCAACAAGGAAAACCTCCTCGCCCTCACGGCCTACCACGACCGCGACTCCGGCGAGTACGACGAGATCGACGATTCGCTGAAATGCGGCGTGAGCATAGACACGCTGCACGGCAGCACAATAGAGGGAAAATTGGTCATAGACATGCCGCACAACCGGAACAGGGCGCTCGACGTCCTCAACGGGGAGAGGCAGTTCATATTTCTTCTCGACAGCGGCAAAGAGGTACACATAAACAAGCGGTTCATCGTTAAAGCGGTGGAGACGGAAACAGAGGAGGCTTAGGTGCAAGTACAGTGCGGAAACTGCGGATTCAGCGGCATGTTCGACCCGGCGCGCGCGCCGGACCACGCGTTTACCATAAAGTGCCCCAAGTGCGGGAACGCCATACAAATGCCCGGCAGGCAACAAATGCAAAATCCCGCCGAACAAGCGCCGCTGCAGACGCCGCCTCCCCCAACGCCGCTGCCCGTCCGGCCGGGGGCGGCGCGCATAAACGACCTGCTGCGCACCATGGTCGATCTCAAGGCCTCCGACCTCCACGTGTCAAGCGAGTGCACGCCGATGGTCCGCAAAGACGGCGAAATGGTCCCCGTACCCGGATGGCCCCCGCTCTCCGCAAACGACGTCAAAGACCTGATGCGGCCCATAACCCCCGGCCGCAACAGGGAGCAGTTCGAAGAGCGCCACGACACCGACTACGCCTACGAAATAGAGGGCCTCGCGCGCTTCAGGGTCAACCTCTTCCGCGACCGCAAAGGCCCCGGGACCGTCTTCCGCGTTATCCCCAGCAAAATCATCACCGCAGAAGACCTCAACCTCTCAAAGGAAATCCTCGGCCTGTGCAGGCTCCCAAAGGGGCTCGTTCTGGTAACCGGCCCCACAGGCTCCGGAAAATCCACAACGCTCTGCGCCATGATAGACTACATCAACCGCACGCGCAAAGACCACCTAATAACCATCGAAGACCCCATAGAGTTCGTACACGAAAACAAAGGCTGCCTCATAAACCAGCGCGAAGTGCACGAACACACCGGTTCGTTCAAAGCCGCGCTGAGAGCCGCCCTGCGCGAAGACCCCGACATCGTTTACATAGGGGAAATGCGCGACCTCGAAACAATATCCATAGCCATCGAAACCGCCGAGACCGGGCACCTTGTATTCGGAACCCTGCACACGTCAACCGCGCCGTCCACAATAGACCGCATCATAGACCAGTTCCCCGGCGACAAGCAGGAACAGATACGCATGATGCTCTCCGAAAGCCTGCGCGGGGTAATATGCCAGATGCTGTGCAAAAAAACAGGCGGCGGCAGGGTCGCGGCCATGGAAGTGCTCATCGTAACGCACTCCGTCTCCAACCTCATCCGCGAAAGAAAAACATTCCAGATCCAGTCCATACTGCAAACCGGCAAAAGCCTCGGCATGTGCACAATGAACGACAGCTTCATCGACCTCGTAAAACAGAGAAAAGTAACGCCGGAAGAGGCCTACGACAAAGCCATCGACAAGGCCGGGCTTCTGGGAATGTACGAAAAACACGGGATAGACACCTCTTGGCTGAACAAGGCATAGAGTCGGCTCATCCTCTATCGGTAAAACGGCAATTAAATGGGTCCACGTCAATTGTCGTATCATTGATACGACAATCTCTTCATTCGGAAAAACGCTCGCAAACTGCACCATACGGCGAAGCTGCTTGTCCGGCCAACCCTTTCAGTACTCCTCCGTCAGATGCACTGTCAAAATCAAAGTCAAAATACTATGGGTTTATGTTTTGCCGCCTCACTGTGCCAAGGTCTTAAAAATACTATGGGTTTATGTTTTGCCGGTGCATTGGGGAAACGTGATACCGTATATAGGGGAAAAGAGGCGGCTTGCTGTGCCGGCGGGGTGCGCAAGGCCACGCGCAAAGAGTCCGCGAGGTACCACGAGGCCGCGTTTGCGGCATTCGTCTACATGCTGCGGAAGCACAGGAAAAACGGGGATGTCACGCTCGAAGACGAACGCCAGCTGTCTAAACGCCCGCTGCGGGTCGATATTATCATCATAAAAAAGAACCGCAATGCCGAAATCGAGAACAGCTGGGCACGTATCTTTAGAAGCCACAACATCTTAGAGTACAAAAGCCCGGTTGACAGCCCGCCCGATATGGCGGTCTTCGACAAGGTCGTCCACGGCTACGCCGGCATCTACGCCGCACAGGAGAACGTACCGCTCACAGAGATGAGCGCGACGATAGTGTGCTTCAAAAAGCCAACGGAACTGTTTAAGGCTCTAAAAGCGGATTTTAACTATAAAATCTTGCGCAAAGACAAGGGGGTATATTATATTATAAACAAGGGATGTCCCCCGGAAAAAGCGCTGGCTGTACAGGTAGTGGTAACGTCCGAATTAGACGCCAGCGAACTACCCCTAATGGCGCTGAGGCCGGACCTCGACCCGGAGACGCTCCAGCGGATCGAGGAACTCCCGGTCGAGGACGAAGAGTATCAGGTATCCCTTGAACCGTGGTTTATGGTACTGTTGAGTGAAAATGAATACATATTAACAGTGGAGGATTTTATGAAAAAAAGGTACGACGACTACGCCGACGTTTACGAAGTTTTCGCGAAAAAAGGCCTTCTGGAAAAGTACGAACAGAAAGGACGGCTCGAAGGTCGACAGGAAGGCCGACAGGAAGGGCGGCTCGAAGAACGGCGGAACATCCTCGAATTCCTCAAAAACGGCCATACTCTCGAAGAGGCAGAGAAAGAGTTCGCGCTGACGTAGGCGGCCTTGGGATCAACAGCCCCCAAACGCCCCAACGATGTCCCCCTCCGCAGACTCAACAAACTGGCCGGTGTAGGTGTACGTGCCGCCGATTGTTACCTCCGCCCGACTACACGCCGTTGAGCAGATTTATATTGATACAATTCGCTAATGCAATGTTCATAATTTAAGAGATTGTCGTTACACTGTCACGACAATTAAGCTGGTCTCATTTTTTGGCAATTATTGCGCTGAAATCCGAAGAGGCGAGATTGTTTTATACCCTTTTTATCCCAATGTCCGAGGCGAAAAATGAAGTAAAAAGTATTTTTTTTAAAAAAAGACTTGCTTTTTGTAAATTTTTAATCTATATTTACAATAACGTTGCCCCCCACGCCTCTTAACAATGCGCAATACCGGGGGGACATTTTTTTTATGAGGTAAAATGAAACAGCCGAAAACCATCTCCGAACAGATAGAACTGCTAAAATCCAGAAACCTAATCATCAACGACGAGATTGAAGCGGCACAATTTCTGTCAAAAAACAATTATTACAGATTATCCGGTTATTGGCGAAAATATCAAATTGACCCCGATAACAGCAAAGACCTCTTTATTGCCGGTACTACCTTTGAAATGATAGCAAATATATATGAATTGGACGCGCAGTTGCGAAACCTTTTGCAAAAAGGTATCGGGATATTTGAGATATGCTTCCGTTCAAAATTCGCTTACTGTATGGCCCACTCCAAGCCTAATGGACAACTAACCTATATGCAACAAGATTCATACAGTAACAAGGTCTCAAAAAATGAGAATATCGGCGATCTGCTTATCAAAATAAATGAAGAGTTGAGCCGCTCCAACGAAAAATATATTAAGCATTATAAAGAAAAAAATGAGGACATACCCATCTGGGCCGCCGTAGAAATATTAAGTTTTAGTACAGTATCAAAGATGTACTCACGCTGGTTAGACAAAAATGTGGCAAAGGAAACCATCCGAAACTATAAAATATTCAAAGACTACGATGGCGCAAGACGCATAATACGATCCTTGGTCTATTTGCGCAACTTGTGCGCCCATCAAGCAAGAATTTGGAATAGAGAAACGATTGTTCAGGTTGTAGATAAACAATTATTGCAACAATTTGGCCACTCCAAAGAACGTGCCCAATGGCGGATAATCTCAATCCTGATGCTCCTGCTCGATGAAATCAATCTAAACAACGGCTTCTCCAACGAGGTACTGAATCTGTGCAAACAGAACGACGATTTCTATAATGGACTAATCGAACCAAGTTTATAAACGGTGACAGCTTTGCGGGGTAACAATGC
>WQRV01000116.1 GCA_009786575.1 Chitinispirillia bacterium
ATTACCGTTGCCCAATCATACAAACGGCCGTAGGTATCACAATTGGACGCCAAACTATCATAACAAACACTACCGTCTCCTGCGTCGTAATTCAAATTCTCTGCCATCCACGTCTGCGTACCTATCGTCACTGCACTATAAGTTTGCCCATCCCTCGAATCGGTAAATGTACTAACTGACGCACAACTCGAACCTGTCAACTGCGCCGGTTGATTCTGTGTCTCGGTATCGGAAGCTCCCGCAATACATGTTCTTGTTTGCAGGCCCGGACCGGTGCAGGTTGCGGGGGATGTTTGCGCCCATTCACTCCATTGGATACATCCGGCGGCGCACTGCGAACCGGTCAACTGCGCTATTGTTTGGGTTTCAAAATGTGAGTTATCAAGTGTGCAGTATTTTATTTCCAAACCGGGCGCGTCGCAAGTAGCCGGTGTTGTTACGCTCCAGTTACCCCAACTGTGCGTGTGACCGCTGCCGCCCGGATTATCATCCCCGCACCCAACCACAACCACCGCCGCCGCAACCACCGCCGCAGCTAATCCCGCAGCCTTACGAACAGATACCATCATACCGCACACTCCTTTGATTTAAATTGTTGACATACCAGCCAAAAGCGTCCCCCGCAGTTCGCCTGTCCATACAATAAATCTACATTGCCGCAGTAGGAATGTCAACTTTTCAAAATTATTTCCGTAAGCACGGAAATCCCGTCCCGGAATCAGGAACCCTGAATTTAGAGATTGAAGAAGGGAAAACAGGCGTTTTTGGCCCTGTTTTGGCCGATTTTGGGGTGAGGTTGCATAATTAAGTACATAATTCCCTCAATACTCCTCCCTGACCGTTGCGATGAGGCTGCCCTTTTTTACGTCGAGGGCGCGCAGGGTGACGGTATTTGCCGGCGCGCCGGACTGGGTTACCGTGGCGGCTATCACCACATTTGCCCCTCTAAAGCGGCCGAGCCTCGTAAGCGTTCTGTCGGTTGTGTCGGCGGGGACCTTTCTGGCCCGTACGCTGCGGAACTCTTCTAAGGAGCCGTCGTACACAATCATGTGGCACCCGGATGATACCAGGTGATAGCTGACCTCGCCGCGTATTAGGGCAGACGTGCCGCTGTCTGCGTTTAGGGCTACAAGCGCGATTCTTGAGTCGCCGGGGAGAGATTTCACTATGGACGAGCCGGCGGTTGTGAGCGCCGCGCCTATGCTGCCGGCAGACAGAAGCGCCTGCCTTGTTTGCGGCTTTGGCGGGTTAGACGGGTCCAAGGGGTACTCCGCGTATTTTGAAAGGTTGATGGCAGTCGTCCACATATCAGCGGCAAAGCTCACGTGGAATACGATGCGGGCGGCGGCGGCGTCTACCTTAAACGCCCTGCTTCTCTCCATCACCCCAAACATCCCTTCGTATTCGATGTAGACGAGATGCCTTCCGTTGGGGACTACGACCGTTCCGGCCTGCCCGTCGGTTAAAGTTAAGCGGTCGCGGCCATTAACAACGGCGCGCACAGCGAGACCCGAGCCGTCGAGTGAATATGAAGCCCGCTCTACTACGATTTCGGACTCACCGGCTCCCGCGGCCCTTTCCTTTTGCTGCTGCGGCGTTTTTTGGGCGTACCCATGCCCGCAACAAACGACGGCAAGCAGCAGCGGCATGGCGCAAAACCTCAGAATTTTATCTTTCATTTCCCCTCCGCAGACATTTTCATATTTAGAAGCCCGCCTTGTAAACCGCAAAGGTACTTATGCTGCCGCCCAGGCCGGGGAGGACGGCGAAGTTCAAGCCGTGGGCCGGGGCGCCGGAGGCGGTTTTTTTGGGTAACGGCCTCCTGTAAAACATTGGGCGAAGGACATTATATATGTAGGTTATCGACAGGACAGTGTATCCCGACCAGGCGAAATTTGTGTCAACAGTGCCCAGAATTAACATGCCGAGCGCGGCTCCACCGAAAATCACGGACGCGCCCGCGTAATCCTGCTGAATGACTAAGGATCCCAGCCCCGGAAGCAGGCTGTTCATATAGATTACGTCCGATATCTGCCGTATCGTAAAATCACCGCTGTACAGGTATGTCTCCGTTACCTTCGCTACCATCTCTTCCGGCTCCGCCTCCTGCGCCGGTTCCTCGCTCTCACCGGGGCCGTGCGCAAGCGTCTCAGACGTTTCCCCGTCTTCGGCGGGGACGGCGGCCTCGTGCGCGGCGGCTTCCTGCGTCTCCCCGTCCACGGCGGAAACGCCGGCCTCGTGCGTCTCCACGTCCACAGCGGGGACGCCGGCTTCTTGCGCAACGGCCCCGTGCAGGGCGGGTTCCGGCGTTTCCGCGCCCCCGCCGTGCGCGAAGGCCGCCGTGCAAAATATGGCCGTAAGCAGCAACGCCGTCTTTTTCATAGCCTTACCCTTAAACCGGTTAAGGTTCAAACCCCTGTCCATTATATAATATAACTCCACGGGCGCCACAGCGCAAGCAAAATATTAGTTATCCCGTATTAGGGCCTCCCCGCTCTAAGCGGCTGAAACTACGCCGTACATTATTATTGTAAAAATACCTTGCCTTTTATTATTTTTGGGAGATATGCTTCTATACCGGTACGTAGTCAAAGAGCACATATTTCCGTTTCTCGCATCTTTGAGCATTGTGATCTTCCTGTTCATCATGCAGCAGGCGATTTTGATGCTGGATCGCATTGTGTCTAAGAATATAGACCCGCTGATTGTTTTGGAGGTGTTTTTGATTCAGCTGGGGTGGATTTTGGCCCTGGGGATCCCCATGGCGGTGCTGGCGTCTACGCTTATGACTTTCGGGCGGATGGCTGGGGACAACGAGATCACGGCGATTAAGGCTTCGGGGCGGAGCATGGCGGCGCTGATCGTCCCGGTTATGGCGGCTTCGGCGGTGGTGACCGTGGCGCTTTTCTGTTTCCACGACCTTGTGCTGCCGGAGGCCAACCACCGGGCGGCCAATCTTTTGGGGGATATATCGCGCAAGCGGCCCGCGGCATTCATTGAGCCTGGGGTACTTATCCGCGATTTCCAGAACTACGCGCTCTACACCGAGGAGGTCAACTCGTTCACCGGCGACCTGCGGGGGATACGCATCTTCTCGGACGCGCCGGGCGAAGACCCGATGGTGACCGTGGCCGAGAGCGGGAACATCAGGATGACGAGCGACGGGGAGTATCTGGAACTGTCGCTGTTCAACGGCGAATCGCACAGCATGTCGCACAAAAACGACAAGGACTACTTCATCGCGCGGTTCAAGACGCAGGTTATCTATATAAAGAACGTGAATTCGCAGTTTGAGCGGACGAATTCGAACAACCGCGGCGACAGGGAGAAAAATCTGGCCGCGATGATGGCGGACGTGCGGGCATTCAAGGCGTCGAACCGGGAGATGGCAGCGGAGCGTGCGTGGGTGACCGATTCGATAAGCGCAGTCAAGTCGCGGCTTGACTCACTGCCTAAGGCGGAACCTGCGGCCTCCAAAGCAGACATTAAATCCGCGCCGGCCAGAAGCAAGGATTCATTGGCTCCGGCCTCAACCCCTGCCAAGCGGCCAACAGCCCCCAAGGCAGACGTTAAGCCCGCGCCATTCAAAAGAAAAGATTCATTAGCGGCGGCCTCAACCCCTGCCAAGCGGTCAACAGCCCCCAAGGCAGACGTTAAGCCCGCTCCATTCAAAAGAAAAGATTCATTGGCGGCAGCATCAACCCCTGCCAAGCGGCCGGCAGCATCCAAGGCAGACGTTAAGCCCGCGCCATTCAAAAGAAAAGACGCACAGGCGTTATCCTCAAAACAGCATCCGGCAGCATCGGCATCCGGAACAAACGTGAAATCCGCGCCGGCCAAAGGCAAAGATTCCCTTGCATCATCCGCAGCCCCGGTCAGGCTCCCCGCGGCCCGGCCCGGCCCCAACAGCTTAAGCCGCCGGGAAGAGGGCCGGCTGCGGCAGTACGAGGCTAACATCGAGCGGATCGACAGGGCCAGCAAGGCCAACGACATGCTGATAGCGCAGTACATGGTGGAGGTGCACAAGAAGTTCGCGATACCGGCGGCCTGCCTGATCTTCGTTTTGATCGGCGCACCGCTTGGGATCATGGCGCGGCGCGGCGGCCTGGCGGTGGGCGCGAGCTACTCCGTCTTCTTCTTCATCATCTACTGGGTCTTCCTTATCACCGGCGAGAACCGGGCCGACAAGCTGCTCGTTCCGCCCGCTTTGGCGATGTGGGCCGGCAACGCGTTTCTGACGGTATGCGGGGTAGTCCTGATTGTGCTCATGCTGCGCGAGACCTCCATCAACTTCGGCTTTGTCAGGAACTTCTTCGGCAAGGGGGCGTCTGCGTTTAGGAGCGTTGCGAATTCGTGGGTGTTCCGGCTGCCGGGAATGATCTTCGGCATACCGCGCCTGCTGCTCAACAAGATCAACGGGAGGCTGCCCACATACCTGATGGGGACGTTCCTCGGGTACACCCTGGGGCTTCTGGCGGCGCTCATCGTCATATTCATCACCATAGACTACGTGGGCAACCTGAGGAAGTTCGAAAGCGCGACGCACATCCAGACCCTGCAGTACTACTGCCACTACACGCCCTGGATAGCGCTGAACCTCCTGCCCATAGTCTTGTTCCTGGCGTCTATGTTCTCTATGGGCAAAATTGCGAAAACCAGCGAGCTGACGGCTATGAAGGCTGCCGGGGTGAACATCGGCCAGCTTACGATGCCGCTTTTGGTCCTCGGCCTGCTGCTGTCGGCGGGCGTTTTTTACGTTGGCGAGATGGTTATCCCGCTTGCGAACGAGAAGCGCGCTGTGCTGCAGAGCAACTTCGGCAAGCCGGCGGCGGAGCAGAGCGCGGCGGCAGCAGCCGGAACCGTCCGCGAGTACCGCAGGAACTTCTACTACTTCGCGTCGCCGAACATTATCTACGTCTACAACGAGTTCTGCACCGACCCGCAGTTCTTCAGGGGGGTGCGCCGGTACACGTTCACGCCAAACGGGCTCGCAGAGCGTATCGACGCGGCGGAAGCGGAATTCGACAGCACGGGGTGGACGTTCATTGACGGGCAGGCGCGCGTGTTTACCGGCGGCGTCATGGCGGCCGAAAAGTTCAAATCGCGCCCCGACGAGACGCTCAGGCAGGTTCCCATGGATCTCGTCAAGCGGATCAAATTCAAGTGGGAGATGAGCTACTGGGAGCTGTCTAACCACATAGAAGCGGCAAAAAGGCGGGGCGAAAAGGTGCACAAGCTTACGGCGGAGCTGGATTTCAAGGTCGCGCAGCCGTTCATGAACTTCATCGTTATCCTATTTGGCCTGGCGCTGGCGGCGCGGACCGGGCGGCGCGGCGGGGCGGCGCTGTTCGGCGTGGGGCTGCTTTTGTCGTTTTTGTTCTGGATACTGAGCCGTTTCATGCTGGTATTCGCGCAAAACGGGTACGTGCCGGTGCTTTTGGGGGCGTGGTTAGGAAACATGATTTTTTTTGTGGTGGGGTTAATATTGTACAGGAAGGCATCGTATTAATTTATCACATACTGTAAAACTTGATTATTTTCGCGCGTATCCGTATCATTAGGATATACGTATTAATACGGAACCATTAAGGGACTTTATGGCTAAGAAGATATTGCTGATAGACGACGACCACGGGGCTCTTGACCTTTTGGAGCTTTTTCTCTACAAGGAGTACGAGATCATCACCGCGCTCAACGGGTTCGAGGGGCTGACCCGCGCCGAGAAGGAGGTGCCCGACCTCATAACGACCGACATAACTATGCCGACGATGGACGGGATACAGTTCTTCAACCGCGCCGCCAAGAGCGCGCTTGTGAAGCACGTGCCGATCGTCGCGATTACGTCGTTTGCGGAGAACGCCACGGGCAAGAGCCTTCTTAACATGGGTTTTCGCGGGGTGATACCCAAGCCGATCGAGCGGGATATCGTGCGCAAAACAGTCGCCGACGCGCTCGGCGGGTCAAAAGAGACGAAAGGGCAAACGGACAGGCCATGAATGCAATTGGGGAAAAATTTTTGCTTCCGGTGTTTTGCGCGGCTATCGGGTTACTGCTTCTGGCCGTCGCCAATATCATCAACTCTACACCAACCGACGTGCTCGCCGGCGTCTCTTTCGGGTTCGGGCTCTGCCTCCTTTTGCGCGTCTTGAAACCCCAGAAAGGCAAGCGGCCCACAACCGCGCAGCAGCCAGTTCCGCAGTACTCGGCGCAGTCCACGCAGTCGCTCCCGGCCATAGACAACCCGCTTATCGACAGGGTGGAGGCCGCCGTCGCCAGCGAGGCCGCGTCCCTGCAGCAGGCCGCAGCGCTCGGCACCGAATTCAAACGGAAAAGCTGGTACAAAACGGAACTTGCCGTAAACGACATGGTTGACATGTTCATAGACCTCATAGGCGCATCGCTCCCCCACTGCACGGTCGCGGTCTTCTTCCCAGCGCAAAGCGGCAAGAGCTACACCATGCGGCGCTGCAAGTCGAGCTCCGCCTTCGTCAATGCCGGCGCTACTATCGTCCCTAAGCGCGGAATTTTGGGCAACCTGCTCGCAGACGGCCTGCGCCCGTACTACGAGCCAAACTTCACAAACCCGACCCAGACCCTCTACTACTACGATGAGAGGCACAACTTTTCGCCCCAGGAGAGCATCCGCTCCATCATGCTCCACCCCATAACCGCCGACGACGACATAAAGGGCATACTCTTAGTAGACAGCACCGCCGAGAACGCCTACACGACGTCCGACCGGGAAGTCCTCGCCAATGCCGCCGTCCTCCTGGGGACCGCCGTCTACAACACATACCTGAACACCGACAACAGCATCGAGTACCTGCGCCTCACCGCCATGAGCAACATAGCGAAGGATTTTTGGAATAACCTCGAGCTCGACGCAGTCTTAGACAAAATGTGCGATACTATACCGCTCGCGATACCGTGCGACAGGCTCACCATAAGCCTTAAAGACTCAGGCAAGATGAGCGCTACCGTCAAACGGGCGTACGGCGCAGACGCCGAGGCGTTCCAAAACCTCCGCTTCCCGCTTGGCAACGACTGCCCGGCATCCATAGCGAGCACAGCTTACGACCGGATGGCCGCCTTTAACCGGGACTACTTCGAAGACCGCTACGAAATCCGCTACACCGAAAACGAGCAGAGGACGGGCGGCCTGGCCTCTTTTCTGGCCGTACCCTTCAGCGCAAACAAGGTCAAGGGGCTCATACTCTTAGAGTCAGCCCGCAAAGAGGCGTTCTCCAAAGCCCACAAAGAGCTGCTGCTGAACATTGGCGGCAGCGCCGGGCCGGTGCTCGAAAACATCTTTTCGCACAAAGAGATAGAGGACATGGCAACCCACGACTCCATGACCGGGCTCTACAACCGCCGCTGCTGCATGAACATCCTGAAAAAACAGATAGCCGCCGGCAACAGAACCAAAGAACCGCTCTCGCTTGTCATGTGCGATATAGACCACTTCAAAAAAATCAACGACACCCACGGCCACGAAACCGGAGATGTCGTAATAAAAGGCGTTGCGGCCAGCCTCAACAACAGCATCCGGTTAGGCATAGACATCGCGGCCCGCTTCGGCGGCGAAGAGTTCGTGCTCGTCTTCTCCAAAACAAATATAAACGAAGCAAAAGAGACGACCGAACGCATCAGGCAGTCCATAGAGAACACGCCGTTCTACTCAACCGGAGGGTTAGCGGTAAAGGTAACCATGAGCTTCGGCATAGCCTCATACACCGACTACTCAATGGACACAGAAATCATGACGGTAACCGAAAGCCTGCTCCGCAACGCCGACAAAGCGCTCTACGAAGCAAAGAACAGCGGCAGGAACAGAGTGGTGGTTTTCTGATCTTTGCTTTTTAACCCTTAACAGGGGGAAAAACCGAATGAGCCTCTACATAGTATCCACCCCCATAGGGAACCTCGGCGACATCACCGTCAGGGCGTCTAAAATATTGGCAGAGTGCGACCTCATTCTGGCCGAAGACACGAGAACATCCAAAAAGCTGCTCGATCACCTCGGCATCAATAAACCGATGACCGCCTACCACGATTTCAACAAGGAGAAGATCACTCCGCAGCTTATCACATCCCTAAAAAGCGGTTCTGAAATAGCGCTTATAACGGACGCCGGCACCCCGGGCGTGGCCGACCCGGCATTCTACATCGTCAGAGCGTCAATAGCAAACGGCATCAACGTAATCCCCATCCCGGGCGCCTCAGCATGTCTGGCGGCGCTTGTCGCCAGCGGATTGCCTACAGACAGGTTTACATTCGAGAATTTCCTGCCGAACAAGAGTACCCAACGCCGCAAACTTTTCGAAGGATTAAAGGACGAGCCGCGAACGGTGATCTTCTACGAAACCCCGCACCGCATCATCAAAACCCTCGAAGACATCAGGGCGGTACTGCCCGGCGTAAACGTGGTAATAGCCCGCGAGCTTACAAAAATCCACGAGCAGTTCCTGCGGGGCACAGCCGAAGAACTGCTGGCTCATTTTAACGGCCATCCCCCCAAAGGAGAGATGGTCATATTGTTCAATACCAGAATACAGCGGGCTACGGCTACCGCTCAATAATCTTCCTGACCTTCTTCTCGATCGTCCAAACCTTCATGCTGCTCTCCGTCTCTATTAGTTCCAAGTCTATGCGGTAGACGGTAACCGCTTTCCCCTCTTCCTGCTCGTGGATCGTATTGATGACGCCTGCCATTACGAGATCGGGGCGTGGCTCGTTGTCCTCCGAGGCGCCGGATTTCGGCCCAGCGTCCGGCGCAACAAACTCCACGCGGCCGCTGTTGAGCAGCGCGCGCTCTATGTCCTTAACGAACGCCTGGACGCTTATGTGCTCGTGACTCTTGTTGACTATCATGCCAACAGACACCGTGGGCACCATCCCCGCGTTCTCCCACTTGGATATCCAGCGCTGGTTGAGCGCATCGGCAATCACCTGCTCCGCTACCGTCCGCGAATCGCCGTCGTTCCACCGCCCCGAATTGTCCGCCGCTGGTTCAGGCGCAGCCCTGGTGCCGGACGAAAAAGAAACGCAGGAAAGCAACAGCAGCGCCATCGCGGCGAGAGCGGCTAAACGCCGTTTCATGACCATCATACCCTCCCGTATAACAGTATTTTGATTTTGCGGCAACCGCCCGTAAAGGCCGCCCGCCGGTTATTTTATCTCCGCCTCAGAAGAGGGCCCCTTACCGGTTCCCTGATCCAGGTCCGGTTCAATATCGTCAACCACGCTGGGAACCTCCGCACCCGACGCCTCCGCCTCCGCCTTGGCCGCCTCACGGCGCTTCTTGCGCACTTCCATAGAGTCCCTGGCCACCGATACCCGCGAAGACGCGCTGCTCTTGCAGTACCGGGACTCAGGATACTTATCGCACAGTTCCTCATACAGCGTTAAAGCCGCCCGGTTCCTCTGCAAAATATTGTCGGTATACCAGGCCGCCGCGTGCAAACTCCGGGCGGCAATGTCTAAGCCGGGGTGGTCCACATATACATTATAAAAAGCCTTTACCGCCTCCACCGGGTCGTTCTCGAGCATGGACTCGGCGTTGCGGAACTCGCGCTCGGCCACCTCGCGCTCGGTCACCACCGTGACCTCCACATCGAGCTCGATCTGGGCGCGGCGGGCGTAC
>WQRV01000117.1 GCA_009786575.1 Chitinispirillia bacterium
ATTAAAGGATTTCCTTGATTAAAAATCAACATCAAAACCCGGATTATTGGTGATTTTGACGTTATCTTTTGACGTTTAATCATGTTAATCCTTTAATCAGGCAAATCAGGGTTCAGACAATCAACGGCAACATAACGATAAATTATTATTTACCAAATAGAATGGGAGTAGAGCCATAACAGTGCACTATGCAGCCTTTCCTACCGGTTCGTAGTCCACGATCAATAAATAATACTATTCCGCCGCCTGAAAATCAAGTCCTTCCCTGCGTTTCGCCCCAAAATGTGAAATTTCATTTTTTTTCACAAACCCCTTGACTTTCTCATGTGCAGGATTTAATTTGCCATATTGCTTAGTTTTTTGAAAAATCACCAAAAATTCCATAAATAATAGCAAGGAGGGAGTTTTAGCATGAAAGTTAAGCCTTTAGCAGACCGTATCTTAGTTAAACCGCTGGATGCCGAGGAGAAGACCGCCGGGGGGCTTTACATCCCCGACAACGCCAAGGAGAAACCGCAGAAGGGCGAGGTCGTGGCCGTGGGGCCGGGCAAGGTGGCCGAGAGCGGGGCCAAGATCGAGATGACCGTCAAGGCCAAGGACAAGATCCTGTACGGCAAGTACTCAGGCACCGAGGTCACGGTTGACGGGGCCGAGTACCTGATTATGCGGGAAAGCGACGTTCTGGCGATCGTTTAGACAGTTTGGAGTTTGGAGTGCGGGGTTTGGGGTTGAAGGCGTTTTGGGAATGGGAATGCGGGTGTTGTCAACTCCACATTCCACACTCCAAACTCCAAACCAATCAATACATAAATTAATACATAACTCAATGTAAATTAAGGAGATAGAAAAATGGCAGGTAAGCAGCTTTCTTTTGACGTATCCGCCCGCGAGAAGCTTCTCAAGGGTGTAGACGCTTTGGCGAACGCGGTGCGCGTGACCCTCGGTCCCCGCGGGCGCAATGTTGTTCTCGACAAGAGCTTCGGCTCGCCGCTCGTTACCAAAGACGGCGTGACGGTGGCCAAGGAGATCGAGCTCGACGACAAGTTCGAGAATATGGGCGCGCAGATGGTGAAAGAGGTCGCGTCCAAGACTTCCGACGTGGCCGGCGACGGCACCACTACCGCCACGGTGCTGGCCCAGGTCATAGCCCGCCTCGGCGTCAAGAACGTTACCGCCGGCGCCGACGCGATGGCTATCAAGCGCGGCATCGACAAGTCGGTCAAGGTCATCGTCGAGAAGCTCAAGAAAGACTCCAAGTCCATTTCAGCCAGCAAGAAGGAAGAGATCGCGCAGGTCGGCACCATCAGCGCCAACAACGACGCGGAGATCGGCAACCTGATCGCCGACGCTATGGTGAAAGTGGGCAAAGACGGCGTCATCACCGTCGAAGAGGCCAAGGGGATAGACACCTTCCTCGACTTCGTGGAGGGGATGCAGTTCGACCGCGGGTACACGTCGGCGTACTTTGTGACCAACCCCGAGACTATGGAGTGCGTGCTGGACGAGCCGCTCATCCTTATTTACGATAAGAAGATCGGCACCATGAAGGACATGCTCCCGCTGCTCGAGAAGGTCGCGCAGCAGGGCCGGGCGCTGCTTATTATCGCCGAGGATGTTGAGGGCGAGGCCTTGGCGACGCTTGTACTCAACAAGCTCCGCGGTACGCTCAAGATCTCGGCCGTAAAGGCCCCGGGCTTCGGCGACAGGCGCAAGGCCATGCTTGAGGATATCGCCATCCTTACCGGCGGCACCGTCATCTCCGAGGAGACCGGTTTCAAGCTCGAGAACACTACTATCGATATGCTGGGCAAGGCCAAGCGCGTTACTATAGACAAGGAGAACACGACGATCATTGAGGGCGCGGGCAAGCCTGCGGCCATCAAGGGGCGTATCGGCAGCATCCGCAAGCAAATTGAGGATACTACTTCCGACTACGACCGCGAGAAGCTGCAGGAACGTTTGGCCAAGCTGGCCGGCGGCGTGGCGGTGATCAACATCGGCGCGGCGACCGAGTCTGAGATGAAAGAGAAGAAGGCCCGCGTTGAGGACGCGCTGCACGCTACCCGCGCGGCCGTTGAGGAGGGCATCGTCCCCGGCGGCGGCGTGGCGCTCATCCGCGCGTCGGCGTCGCTCGACACGCTCGTGCTTGAGGGCGACGAGAAGATCGGCCTCGACATAATCCGCCGCTCCTGCGAGGAGCCGCTGCGCATGATCGTGACGAACGCCGGGCTTGAGGCCTCGGTCATCGTCAATCAGGTCAAGGCGAACAAGGGCGCTTACGGTTTCAACGCCTACACCGGCAGCTACGAAGACCTTGTCAAGGCCGGCGTGATCGACCCGACCAAGGTTACCCGTACCGCGCTCGAGAACGCCTCGTCCATCGCCGGCCTCGTGCTGACAACCGAGTGCGCCATCTGCGACATCCCCGAAGAGAAGGGGTGCGGCGGCCACGGCGCCCCCGACATGGGCGGCATGGGTGGAATGGGCGGTATGGGCGGCATGGGCGGAATGGGGATGATGTAAGATTGAAAACGCGTTGATGGGCGCGGCACACGTCCGCGCCCATTTGTCAGACAGTATTGAATTACCGGAATCATTCAAGGAAATAACGATAAGTATGGATTCAGACCAAAAAACGCGGGAGCCGGATCAGGACGGTAATCCCGGCCAATCCCCGGATCAACCCGCCGGCGGCGACGATGTTGACGCGATACTGGACGAGATCTCCGAGGCGTCGGAGCTTACCGCCGCCCTCAGCCGTGAGGTAGAGGAGGCGAAAGACCGGTATCTGCGCCTTATGGCCGAGTTCGACAACTACAAGCGCCGCGCCGCCAAGGAGTACGAGCGCCTCATAGAGAGCGCAAACGAGAAACTGATGATCGAGATCATTGACGTGCGGGAAAATTTTGAGCGCGCGCTCAAGACCGGCAGCGCGGGCGGCTCGGATTTCGCGGCGTTTTTTGACGGGATGAAGATGATCTTCTCGAAGTTCGAGGATGTGCTGGGCCGCAACGGCTTGACCGCCTTTGCTGCGCCCGGCGAGGTGTTCGACCCGATGGTTCACGACGCGCTCATGAACTCGCCGCACCCTGAAGTCCCGGCAGACCACATCGCCGAGGTGTTCGAGCGCGGCTACAAGTTGAAAGATAAGGTCGTCAAGCACGCAAGGGTGATAGTATCGAGCGGCGCGCCCGCGGTTGACGGCGGCGCGGGCCAGTCCGGTACGGATCAACCCGCTATCGATCAATCTTCTGCCGGGCAGCCGGGCGGTGGTCAATAATGGCTAAGACCGACTTCTACGAACTTTTGGGCGTTTCGAAAACCGCCTCCGACGACGAAATCAAAAAGGCGTACTACAAGCTCGCCGTAAAATACCACCCCGACAAGAACCCCGGCGACAAGGAAGCCGAAGCGAAGTTCCGCGAGGCTACCGAGGCGTACGAGATCCTCAAGGATTCAAAAAAACGCGCCCAGTACGACCAGTTCGGCCACGCCGCGTTTGAGACGCCGTCTGGCGGCTACGGCTACGGCGGTTTCAGCGGCGCGGGTTTCGACATCTCCGACGCCCTGCGCGCGTTCATGAACGACTTTGGCGGCGCGGAGTCTATCTTCGAAAACATGTTCGGCTTCGGCGGCGGCCGCGGGCGGCGCGGCGGCGGCGGTTCAAAGGGCAACAACCTGCAGGTCAGGCTCGCCCTCACGCTGGAAGAGATTGCCGCCGGAGTCAAGAAAACTATAAAGGTAAGGCGGCAGGACCGCTGCGAGGGGTGCGGCGGCAGCGGTTCCAAAACCGGCAAGCGCGTTACGTGCGGCAAGTGCAACGGCAGCGGGCGTGTGCGCCACGTTGCCAACTCGTTCTTCGGCCAGATGATACAGGAGAGCGCGTGCCCCGTCTGCAAAGGCGACGGCCAAACAGCCGCCGACCCGTGCCCGATGTGCGGCGGCAGCGGGCTTAATCAGGTAGAAACTACCGTATCCGTAGACATTCCGGCAGGCGTCTCCGAGGGCAACTACATCACCGTCCCGCAAAAAGGCGACGCGGGCCGCGGCGGCGGGCCGTCTGGCGATTTGATTGTCGTTTTGCAGGAAAAACCGCACGACCGCTTCACTCGCCACGGCGCCGACCTGCTTTATGATATGGAGATAACATTCTCAGAAGCCGCGCTCGGCTGCTCGAAAATAATCGAAACATTCGATAACAAAGTCAGCCTGAAAATCCCTAACGGCACGCAGTCCGAAAAGGTCTTCAAACTCAAAGAGAAGGGCCTGCCCGTTCTGCACACCAGAAAACAGGGCGACCTGCTGGTGCGCGTACGTGTCAAGACGCCGGAGAAATTGAGCAAGCAGGAGAAAGACCTGTTCGAAAAACTGGCGAAATTGGGCCAGTAGTTTAGCAATTGATTTATTGAAGACACGATTAACTATTATACCCGCACCCCCCAAAACTGCACGGCAGCCGTGAGTCTTTGGGGGACGCATGATATCATCGTTAAAACAAAACAATAGGCCGGCGGCATAGGCGATCTGCTGTTAGACGTGACGCCGAAACCGCCGGCTAATATCGAGTGGAAATAAGATGGACGGGAAAAAAATTGCCGGTAACGTAGCCGAGCAGGCGATGGGGCAGGTGGTCGGCGACATCGCCCAGCTCACTATGACGGTTGCGGTTCTGGCCGCCGCGCTCTTTATGATAGCCGTCTTTCTGATACTGAAAAAACGAAGGCGCAGGCCGTCGCGAAGATCGCCGGGCAAGCGCAAAAAATCTAAGAAGAGACGTTAGCGCAGATGAAAATAGTATTCATGGGATCCGCGGAGTTCGGCCTGCCAGCACTTGAGATGCTGCTGAAACAGCACGAGGTGGCGGCGGTCGTCAGCACGCCCGCTAAACCGAAAGGGCGGGGGCTCAAACTGTTTGATTCCCCCGTTACCGAATTTGCCAAATCGCGCGGGATTGATAACGTGCTGACGCCTGAAAATTTGAAAGACAGTGAGTTTATCTCACGATTGACATCAATACAGGCCGATTTATTCGTAGTGGTAGCGTTTCGGATACTGCCCAAAGACGTTTACTCCATCCCCAAATACGGCACAGTAAACATCCACGCCTCGCTGCTCCCCAAATACAGGGGCGCCGCGCCGATACACAGGGCGATAGAGGCGGGGGAGAGGGAGACGGGGGTCACGGTCTTTCGGATTGACGAAGGCGTTGACACCGGGGAAATCATCCTCCAGAAAAAAATATCCATCGGCGATAGCGAAACCACGCCCGAACTGTACGAACGGCTGAGCGCGATGGGGGCCGGTGCCCTGCGGGAGGCGGTGGACGGATTGACGGGAGGCAACGTATCAACATCAATACAGAATCAATCCGAGGCGACAAGGGCCCCAAAGCTGACAAGGCAGGAGGGGCACATCGACTGGAAGTTGTCGTCAACGCAAATATTCAACAAAATCCGCGCGTTCAAACCTTTTCCTGGAACATATTTTTTTCTTGGCGGAAAACGTATCAATGCGGAATGGGCCGGTCCTGTTGACGCGGATAGCAATACAAATAATCCCGGCGCTGTTATCACGGCCAAAAATGATTGTATTGATGTACAATGCGGCAGCGGTACCCTGCGCATAACAAAAGTAAAACCCGAAGGCCGTCCGTCAATGGACGTGCGGGCATTCCTTCTGGGCCACAGCATAGCCGAAGGAACGGTGTTAGAGTAGAATTATGACGAACATACGCCAGCTCGTATTAAAAATCCTCGCCGGCTTCGACGACCACCCCGGCGACCCCGAGCGCATCGCCGACAAGGTACTCGCCCGCAAGCGCATAGAGCACCGCGACCGCAGCTTCGTATTTGAGCTCGTCTACGGCGTGCTGCGCAACCGCATATACTTGGACTACGTGATAGACTCCTTCCTCGCCGCCGGCCGCAAGCTCGACCGGTGCACGCTGCGGCGCATCCTGCAAATGGGCGCGTACCAGATACTCTTTTTGGACCGCGTGCCCGACCATGCGGCCGTAAACGAATCTGTGGAGCTCGCCAAGAAAGACAAGGCGGTGTCCGGCGCGTCAGGGATGGTCAACGCGGTGCTGAGGAATATCATCAAAAATAAATTCAACGTAGCGCTGCCGGACCCTCAAGTCGATTTAAGCGCGCGCCTGTCAATAGAGTTCTCCCACCCCAAGTGGATGGTAGAACGGTGGCTTGAACGGTACGGGCTGGGCAACACGAAAAAACTCCTCACGTTCAACAACGAGCGCCCGTCCATACACCTGCGCCGCAAGATGCACGGCCTCTCCCGCCAGCAGTTTGAACATGACGTCCGCACCCTCTGCGAGTCCGCGGGCGGCTACCTCAACCTCTACTATAAAATGAAAGTGTCCCTCGCCCCCGAAAACCTGCGCCTGATCCAAAACGGCCTCTGCTCCGTGCAGGCCCCGTCGAGCGGCTGGGTGGTCGCGCTGATGGATTTAAAGCATGGCGACCGCGTAGCCGACCTCTGCAGCGCACCCGGCGGCAAGGCCACGCTGGCCGCGGAGATCGTAGGCGAAACCGGAAGTGTAGCTGCCTGCGACCGCGGGCGGTGGAAAGCGCGCATGATATCCGACGCCATACACGCGATGGGCCTGATGAACGTCTACCCGTTAGTATGCGACAGCACGCAGCCGCCGTTTAGCCGCCAATTCGACAAAATACTGCTCGACGCCCCCTGCACCGGCAGCGGCGTACTGCAGCGCCACCCCGATGCCCGCGCCGTCCGAAAACTTGAAGATATAGATGAGATGAGCGCCCTCCAAACCCGCCTGCTCGACAGCGCGGCGAATATGGTTGACAAGGGGGGAACCATCGTCTACTCCACGTGTTCGCTCGAGCGGGAGGAGAACGAGGATCAGGTAGAAAAATTCCTGTCGGCCCACCCGGATTTCCAGCTGGTCCCGCCACCGTCCGCCATACCGGCAATCTTCATCGACGACAACAGCAAATGCCTCCGCATCACCCCATTCCAGCACGGCATGGACGGGATGTTCGGCGCGCGGTTCAGGAAAACGTAAAAACCTTTTTGCGTTTTTCCATATATCAACAATTTATTCCAAGAGAGGTTGCAGGATGAGTGCATCAGCTGGCAATAGAGGTACAGGCCGCAAGGCTTGCGTCGTTTTAGGTACGATAGCGGCGGTGGTACTGTTGTCGGTTTCGGCGGTTAACGCGCAGGGGAGTTTTACCGATAAGCGGGATGGGAAAAAGTACCGGACGGTGAAGATTGGGAAGCAGACGTGGATGGCGGAGAATCTCAATTATAAGACCGTTGAATCCGTCTGTTACGATAATGAAGAAAGTAACTGTCAGGAATATGGACGGCTGTACGATTGGGATGACGCGATGAAGGCTTGTCCTGCGGGGTGGCATTTGCCGAGTGATGATGAGTGGTGGGTGTTGACGGATTTTGTGGGCGGAAAAAAAACGGCAGGAACTAAATTGAAGTCGAAGACAGGGTGGTTTGCGGATAAGTACATGGATAAGGGCTATAAAGCCGCAACGGACGATTACGGTTTTTCGGCCCTGCCCGGCGGCGTCGGCTACTCAGATGGCAGTTTCGACATTGCCGGCAGCAACGGCGGCTGGTGGAGCGCCACGGCGAGCGATGCGAACTACGCCTGGGGCCGGTACATGGACTACAACCTCGAGGGCGTGGGCAGGAACGGCCTCGACAAGAGTTTCTTGTTCTCGCTGAGGTGTTCGCAGGACTTTGCGGTACCGCGATAGCGGTAAATGATAATTTACGAGGCTAAAGTCAAAATAAAAGTCAAGGTCAAAAGGCTATGGGATTATGTTTTGTCGGTGCATCATTATAAAATCAAAATACTATGGGATTATGTTTTGTCGTCTCATTGAGCAAACGTGGTACTATTTGTGGGGGAAAAGCGGGCAGCCAGCGGCGCTTGTGACTCTTCAGAACCCGCACATTAACAGCTCGGCCGCCGAACCATTCGCTCACGGTTGCGGAACCCGGTTCGTATAGTGAATTTTGGAACACCCGGTACGCGACACGGCCCACGTTCCTGGGGGTAAATGCCAATTTATCGTTGTGTTGCCGTTGTAGGGGCGCGCCCGTGGGGTATGTGTAAAATGATAATTTGGCGCAAATGTTGCCTTCGACTCCGCTCAGGCAACGGTCCCGGTGGCTGAGCGGAGTCGAAGCCACGGTGGGTGGTACAAATGTTAATTTAGCGAAGCTAAAGTCAAATTCTTATTGGATTATGTTTTGTCGGTGCATTGAGCTGTCGCCGATCTGTGTCCCCGCGCGTTGGTACGGTGCGGCACCGGCGGGAGCATGCAATCACCGGCTGTCACAACTCGGCCGCCGAAACATCCGCACCTATAAGACAACTCGCCGCCCGGCATCGGTGAAGTTAGCTCTATCGGTGCGCGGGTGAGTCAAAACACCACGTTCTGGGCGCGGGCCGTGTCGCGTACCGACTGTTCCAAACTTCACTATACGAACCGGGTTCTGCAACCGTGAGCGAATGGTTCGGCGGCCGAGCTGTTAATGTGCGGGTTCTGAAGAGTCACAAGCGACGCTGGCTGCCGCTTTTCCCCCATAAATGGTACTACGTTTGCTCAATGAGGTGACAAAACATGATCCCATAGTCTTTTAAAGTCAAAGTCAACGTCAAGGTCAAAGTCAACGGCAACATCAAAGATAAACCCCAATTTACCAATAACCCCATTTTTCGCGTAATTCTTGACATCCCGGCCGCTATAATGTAAATTTATGCTATAGCAGTTTAACCATGATTTAACCCAAAGGAACTTGCATGATAAACGCATCAGTCGGCGGTAAAAACAGGCGTGTTGCAGGCCGCGTTTTTGGCGCGGTGGTGGCGGTGGTGCTGTTATCGGTTTCGGCGGTTAACGCGCAGGGGAGTTTTACCGATAAGCGGGATGGGAAGACGTACCGTACGGTGAAGATTGGGAAGCAGACTTGGATGGCTGAGAATCTCAATTATAAAATAGGTAAATCCGTCTGTTATGATAACAAAGAAAGTAATTGTCGAAAATATGGACGATTGTACGACTGGAATACAGCGTTGAAAGCTTGTCCGGCGGGGTGGCATTTGCCGAGTGATGAGGAGTGGACGGCGTTGACGGATTTTGTGGGTGGAGAAGAGACGGCTGGAACGAAATTGAAGTCGAAGACAGGGTGGTCTACGGATAAGGGCTATAAAGCCGCTACGGACGATTACGGCTTTTCGGCCCTGCCGGGCGGCTACGGCGGCTCAGGTGGCAGCTTCAACTACGCCGGCAGCATCGGCAGCTGGTGGAGCGCCACGGCGGAGGGCGATGCTAGCATCGTCTGGGGCCGGGACATGAGCTACGACGACGAGGACGTGGGCAGGGGCATCAACAGCACGATCAGCCTGTTCTCGTTGAGGTGTTCGCAGGACGTGCGCCCGTAAGGCGCGATTAGCATAGCGCGGCGAGACACCGCGCCCGGCAAAGTTTAGCGAACAGCCGGTACCAAGTCTTTG
>WQRV01000118.1 GCA_009786575.1 Chitinispirillia bacterium
TGTTAATCCTTTAATCAGGCAAATCATGGTTCAGACAATGGGATACCGGGATTGCGGTATACGTTGAATTAAACGCAATACCGCAATTCCGGCACGGGCGACCGGGGACGGTCGCCCCTACAAAATCGTGCGTGTAATTTCGCGAAACATTACAATCATCAACACAACGCTAAATTCCCATTTACCGCACCGATAAAAAAAAGGCGGAACCCTTGCGGGCCCGCCCTAAACCATTGTAACTCTGCTCGTTGTCTTAGAAATCCATCAAATCGTCTTCGTCTAACGGGATGACGTCTTCCGACTTGGCGGCTTTCATGGACTTTGTCACGATGGGCTTTTTGACTGCCGTCATGGACTGCGTCTTCTTGTCGGGGATCGCGGCCATGCGCATCGTCTTACCGCCCGCCGGCTTTGCGCTGGACGAGCTGATCGTGAAGGTGGAGACCAGATTCGCCAGCTCGCTGGCCTGGCTGGAGAGCTCCTCCGCCGCGCTTGCCGACTCCTCGGAGTTGGCCGCGTTCTGCTGGGTCACCTGGTTCATCGACGCCACGGCCGTGTTGACCTGCTCGATGCCCAGCGCCTGCTCGTTCGACGCCGCCGCGATCTCGGCGATGAGGTCGGCCACCTTGTTTGCGCGCTCGGTTGTCTTGGTGAGCGCTGCGGCCACCTCCTCGGTGATCTTCACGCCGCCCTCGGCGTTCTTCACCGACTCCTCGATCATGTCGGCGGTGTTCTTGGACGCCTCGGCCGAGCGCATCGCCAGGTTTCTGACCTCCTCGGCGACCACGGCGAAGCCCTTGCCGGCCTCGCCCGCGCGGGCGGCTTCCACCGCCGCGTTGAGCGCCAGAAGGTTCGTCTGGAAGGCGATGTCGTCGATGGTTTTCAATATCTTAGCCGTGTTGTCGGACGACGTCTTGATCTCGTTTATGGCTACGGCCATGCGCTTCATCGCCTCGTTGGCCTCGCTGACCGACGTTACGGCCTCGCCGACCATGTTCTTGGCCTGGGTCGAGTTGTCGGCGTTCTGCTTGGTCATGGAAGACATTTCCTCGAGGCTCGACGAAATTTCTTCGAGCGAGCTTGCCTGCTCGTTGGCGCCCTCGGCGAGCGACTGTGCGCCGCCGGAGATTTCGCCGCTGGCGCTCGACACCTGGCTTACCGCCTCCGATACCTGTCCCATCGCGTCGTCAAGGCTCTGCACGACGGTGTCGATGTTCTTCTTCATCCGCGCGAACTCGCCCTCGTATTCCCTTGACAGGCGCGCCGTAAGGTCTTTGTGCGCCGCCTGTGAGAGCACATTGCCGCCGTCGTCTATGATGAGCGCGCGCAGGGCCTCAATGGTGCCCTTGAGCGCCGGGCCGATATCGTCGTCAGTGCCCGCGATTGCGACGTTAGAGCTCAGGTCGCCTTTGGAGATCAATTTCATCGCCCCTATGATCTCCTTATCCATGTGCTCCGAGAAGTCGTCCATGGCCCTGGCCATCATGCCGAGCTCGTCGCCGCGCTTCATGTTGAGCCGCGTTTTCATGTTGCCGCGGGCCTTATTGCCAAGCTCTTCCATTACTTTCTTGAGCGGGGTGCTGATGCTGTTTGCCAGATACCAGCCCAAAGTGATGCCAATGATACCGCCCGCTATTATTAATATCCATATTAATTGCTCAACGCTCTTGTACAGCGCCGTACACTCGTCCCAAGACTGTTTGGCGAGTTGATCAATCAATTCAGCCAACTCATCGCTCGTTGATAAGAGGGTCTCCGCGGGTTTTGCGCAGGCGCCTAAGGCCTCCCTGTAATCGAGTTCGAGCTCGGACCTCTTTTTGGCGGCCAAATCCATAACGGTCTTAGCCTTGTCTATGTAGGTGTTCAGTTCGGTGCGCATCGTCGCAAGGTACGCCTTCCCTTTTTCGCTGGTCAGAAGGGTGTCGAGGGAGCCGAGGGCTGCCGCGGCCTGCTCTTTGGCGCTGGCGATAGCCTCTAACTGACCCTTGTACTCTTGATCGTTCGCGTCGGGCAGCGTGCGCATGGCGAGCCGCAGGCGCATCAGCTGGACCTGGACGTCGCCTACCGCGCTGACGCCGCCTACCCGCCGGATGTACATCTCGTCGTTCTTCTCGTCCAGTTCCTTAGCCGCGTTAACACCCTCAATGCCTATAAACGCCGCTATCGCCACGACGATTAGGAACCCGGCAATCAGTTTTGGTGCTACTTTTACATTGTCCAACATAATACTGCTCCTTTCGTGAGCGGTCGTGAAATAATGGATTTAGGTTTAAATAGTCCAGTTTGAAACTCTAACTTAATATTATATCATTCCGCTATCCAAAAAATCAATATTATTTTTATAAAGATTAAAAAGTGGGGCCGGGGCGTTTTTTAAAACCGGTACGGCAACGGTAAAACCAACGGGTATAAAGCAAAAAACCGGGCGGCGGGCCACTATGGGATGTATTGTTATGTTTGTAGGCACACATCATATTGCGATTCTTCCAACAGGGGCTATGGCGGAGGGGGGCGGAGGGGCTTTTTGGCGGTTAACATTGTCCCGGCAATGCACGGGCTATGTGCTCCCGCCGGCGGCCGTTTTTTCCCAATAAACGGTATCACGCCGGCACAATGATAGGGCAAAAAACAATCCCAATATTGTTTTTAAAAATACTAAGCCCAAGCCATCCCTCCGGCAGTGCAAAAAAAAAATTAAAAAAAACACTTGTTTTTCATAACAATATTATATATTCTATATTTGTGGTACTGCGCGAAAGCGGGTATCAGGGTTGGAAACTTTGACCAAAAAGGATTTTTGGGGTTGAATTATGGCACTTTTCCCGGCTTTTTCTAATGATCTGGGGGTAGACCTCGGGACAGCTAACACCCTTGTATACGCCCGCGGGCGAGGGCTTCTTATAGACGAGCCCTCCGTTGTGGCGGTAGACAAGAACACCAAGAACGTGGTCGCCATAGGGCTTGAGGCCAAGCGGATGCTTGGGCGCACCCCCGGCGAGATCATGGCCATCCGCCCCATGAAGGACGGGGTGATCGCCGACTTCGACTTGGTTGAGCAGATGCTCAAGTACTTCGTCCGCAAGGTCCAGAAGTACAGCTTTTACTTCCGGCCCCGCGCCGTCATCGGCGTCCCGTCGGGGATCACCGAGGTCGAGAAACGCGCGGTCATAGACTCGGCCGAGAGCGCCGGCGTGCGCGAGGTGTACCTCGTCACCGAGACCATGGCCTCGGCCATCGGCATGGGGATACCCGTCGAGGAACCGTCCGGCAACATGGTGATCGACATCGGCGGCGGCACGGCCGAGATCGCGGTGCTCGCCCTCAACGGCATGGTGTGCGACATGTCGGTCCGCATCGGCGGCGACGAGATGGACGAGACCATCGTGGCGTACCTTAAGAAGACCTACAACCTGCTCGTGGGCGAGAGCACCGCCGAGCAGATCAAGATACAGATAGGCTCCGCCTTCCCGCTCGAGGACGAACTGGAGATGGAGGTCAAGGGGCGCGACCTGGTTGCCGGCATCCCCAAAACCCTGCGCATTACCTCTACCGAGATCCGCGACGCGCTCAACGAGCCCATCTCTACCATAGTAGAGGCGGTAAAGCAGGCGCTCGAGCAAACGCCGCCCGAACTCTCGGCCGACATCCTCGACAAGGGGATCATCATGACCGGCGGCAGCTCGCAGCTGCGCGGGCTCGACGAGAGGATCCGCCAGGAGACGAACCTGCCGGTCAACGTAATCGACGACCCGATGACCTGCGTCGCCCGCGGTGCGCTCAAGATCATCGAGGAGTTCGAAAAGTACCACCCGGTGCTCATGCCCACCGGCAAGCACGGCAAGTAAAAAACGGTGATGCCGCGGCGCAGTCCCCGCAGCGCGGCGGCATCATTATATATAGATTGTAAAAAGCGGGGGTTGGCGCGAGTCGCCGGCGAACAGGGTTTGTCATTGTCAATGAGAATTCTATAATATGCGCTGGTTAATTGAGTTTATCGTCCGCTACCGTAACTTCTGCTCGCTGCTGCTCACCACAGTGCTCAGCGTGCTCATGATAATAGCGCCGCGCGCCGATCAGGAGAACACCGCCCGCTACCTCACCATGACCGTGTTCTACCCCGTCTATGTTACGATATCCCAGGTGTCGAGCTTTACCGGCGTATATGCCGAAAACAAGCGGCTCCGTCAGGAGCTTGCCGAGGCCAACACCCAGCTCCAGTTTATCCGCGACCTGTCCTCCGAAAATATGCGGCTGCGCGGCCTGCTCGGCTTCGCGGAGAACACGCTCTACAAGCTCACGCCCGTAAGGGTCGTAGCGCGCGACCCGTCGCACCAGTACCGCAGCGTGGTGGTGAGCGGCGGGTCGGTGCAGGGCGTTACCACCTTCATGCCGCTTGTTGGCGAGCACGGCGCGGTTGGGAAGGTCACTCAGGTGATGGGGAACATGTCTATGGTGCAGCTTATGCGCGACCCGTCAAACCGTACGAGCGTGATGGTGCTCCGCTCGCGGTCGGCGGGCATATTGCAAACCGAGAACGGGCGCGACTTTTTCGTCCGCCTGCGCAGCCACGAAGACGTTCTGGCCGGCGACACTATTATTACCTCCGGCCTCGGCGGGATCTACCCCAGGGGGCTTAAGGTAGGGTACGTTACCAAAATCGACGACAAGAGCAACCTGCTGTTCAAGCGGGCGTATATGGATTTCGCGGTCAATTTTGACAGGCTCGAGGAGGTCTTCGTGATGCGCCTGCCCCCGCAGTGGGCGGCGCAAAAAGCCGAGATCGACTCGATAAAATTCGAAAAAAAATAGGGGTATAGCCGCCTCCGGGCGGCCATCACCGTACAATAATATAAGGAATATGGCGGCGTTATGAACAGCGCGTTAAGGTGGGCCGGGTGGTTTTTGGTGTGTGCGATACTGCAAAGCACGCTTGTGCCCCATATTGCCATAATGACGGTCAAGCCCGACTTGCCGCTTTTGGCGCTCTTCTTCCTTGCCACCAAGGCCGGCGTGATGCCCGGCGTGCTCGTCGGCTTCTTTCTGGGGCTGGGCCACGACCTCTTCTCCCCGGGCCTGCTTGGGTCGAACTCGCTTGCGATGGGCCTCACCGGCGCGCTGTGCGGTCTTTTCAACGAGCGCGTGATGCGCCTCGACCCGATTATGCGGGCCGTGCTCATGCTCGCCGCTTTCTTTGTAAACGATACTGTAGTTATGCTGGTTCATTTGCTGAAAGTGGACGGCGCCGTGTCCACGCTCTTTATGGAGCTTCTGGTCGTGACGCTGCCGAGGTCCGTGTACACGCTCGCCTGCTCCGCGATCCCGTTTATATGGATAACCGTTATCAAGCCGCAGCGGCTCGTGGACTGAACTGAAATATGGCTATCGGAAAAAGGCTGCAAGACGAACCCCACGAACGGCGGGCCCGAAGTGTGATAATCGCGGTTGTCTTCTCCATGTTCTTCGCCGTCATACTCGTGAGCCTCTACATGCTCCAGATCGTCGATGCCGAGACGAACATCCGCCTGTCCAACGAGAACAGCATGCGCGAGAGCATTGTGCTGCCGCCGCGCGGGCGCATCTTCGACAGGAACGGGGTGGAGCTGGCGCGCAACCGCCCCTCGTACTCCATTTGCGTGCTGCCCTACAAGCTGCGCCAGCGCAACGAAGTTATCCAGTCGCTGTGCAAAATCCGCGACACGGACGGGACCGTGGTCTTCGACAGCGTTTCGCTCGCCCAACAGTTCCGCCGCGCCAACTCGAGGCGGTTCGACCTGCACCGCATCAAGGAAGACGTCTCCATAGACCTCGTCAGCATCATCGAGGAGCACTATTTAGAGCTGCCGGGGATTGTCGTGGAGACGGAATCGCGCCGCGAGTACCCGTTCGGCGCGGCAACATTCCACGCCATAGGCTACATGGGCGAGATTCCCGAAAAAGAGTTTGATACGCTGCGCAACCAAGACTACTATTGGGGCGACCTGATGGGCCGCTCCGGCCTGGAACGCTACTACGAGAGCGAGATGCGCGGCAAGTGCGGCCGGGAGTACCAGGAGGTAAACGCCTTCGGCAAGAGCATGGGTGCGGTGTCGCGCATCCAGAGGATCGAGCCGGTGTACGGCAACGACCTATACCTCTCCTTAGATATAAACTTGCAGCGTGCGGTGGAGAAGGCGTTCCCCGACTCCCTCAAGGGGGCGGTGGTAGCGCTCGACCCGCGTAACGGCGACGTGCTCGTTATGTACAGCAACCCTTCCGTAGACCCAAACATCTTTTCCGCGGCCACATCGGTAAAGGGCCGCACGTGGACGGCGGTGGCTGCCGACCGCAACCTGCCGCTCAACAACCGCGCCATAGCGGGCGTCTACCCGCCGGGCTCCACGTTCAAGCCCTTAACCGGGATAGCAGGGCTTTCAACAGGCAAGATCACCAGGGATACGAGGATGTCGGCCTCCTGCGGCGGGAGCTACCGGTTCGGCAACCGCATCGCCAAGTGCCACAAGCCGCCCCCCGGCCACGGCACCACGAACTACATCGCGGCGAACCAGTGGTCGTGCAACGTCTACTTCTACCAGTTGGGCCTTATGCTTGACGACGACAACATCAACAAGTACGCCCGGATGTTCGGCCTCGGCTCCCTCACCGGCATAGACCTGCCGGGCGAGCGGATGGGCTACCTCTCGGGCGAGGCCGCTTACAACGAGCGGTTCGCGAACCGCGGCTGGCGCTGGACGCGCGGCCTCGTTATGGACCTCGCCATCGGCCAGCAGCAGGTGCTCACCCCGCTGCAGCTCGCCCTTATGGTGGGCGGTATGGGCAACGCCAAAGCGATCCACAAGCCGCACCTTGTCAAGGAGAAGCGCAACAAGGACGGGATACTGGTTTCGCAGTTTAAAGACAGCATAATAAGCAGGCTGGACCTAAACCAGTACACGATAGACGTAACGCACGAGGCGCTCTCCGCGGTGGTCAAGCCGGGCGGCACGGGTACGCGCGCGGCGGTGCCGGGGATAACGGTAGGCGGCAAGACGGGCAGCGCCCAGAACCCCCACGGCGACAAAACGCACGCGGTTTTCATATCCTGCGCGCCGGTGGACAACCCGGTAATCTCGGTTGCGGTGGTGGTTGAGAACGCGGGCGGCGGCGGCGCCATGGCCGCGCCGGTTGCCGGGGTGCTCCTCAAACAGTTTTTCGCGGAGAACACGGAAGGCAAAGCCGTATACGCGAAACTCAACCCCGACTTGCCGCCCTTAGCCGCAAGGCTGGCGCAGGAATCAAGGCAGGCCGCGGCCTGGGCGGCAAGGCAGAGAGTGGAAAGGGCTGTAGACGAAGAGGCCGCAGGGGCCGATCAGTTATACCAGCACAACAGAGAAACCGGGGGTAGCCGATAATGGACGACCTGCGCAGAAAAAATCGATTGGACATACCGCTCCTGTTCACGGCGATCACGCTTTGGGTAATAGGGATATTCTTAGTCTACAGCGCGACCTATATCAATGAGACCGGGCCGCTTGTAGGCCTCTACAAACAGCAGATCATCTGGGTCGCGATGGCGCTCGTCATCGTGACGACTATTGTGGCTCTCCCCGGCCGGTGGTTTTTTAAGGGCGCGTATGTCTTCTACGGGCTATCGCTGTTGTTGCTGCTTGTAGCGATCGTGGCGGGCGTAAATATTATGGGCGCACAGCGGTGGGTGTCCATTGGCCCAATCAAAATCCAGCCCTCGGAGTTTGCTAAAGTGGGCTTGCTCCTCGCGCTCGCCAGATACCTGAGCGAGAAGACGGTGTCGCTCTACAAACCGTCGACGTTCATCGTCCCCGGCCTGCTGATACTCGTCCCGTTCGCGCTTGTTATGAAACAGCCCGACCTGGGGACTGCGCTCGTTTTCGGCACTATGTCGCTGCCGCTCTTCTACTGGAGCCGCCTGAGCCTGCTTGAGGTGTTCTACATAATTTCCCCGATCCTGTCTCTGGTACTCGCCGCGATACCGCTTTTGCTGTCGTACAGCAGCGGTTCAAACTGGGGCGTGTTTGAGTCTATCCCGTGGGGCATATTCTTCATAATAATAGTAGGCGTGCTCTACCTCAAGCGCGCCCCGATATTCCTGTGGGTGGGCGTGATAGCCGCCAACATCTTCACCTCTACGATAGTGACGATCATTTGGGGGTCGGTCCTCAAAGACTACCAGAAGATGCGCATAATAAGCTTCATAAACCCCCAGGCCGACCCGTTCGGCGCTGGGTATCAGGTTATACAGTCCAAAGTGGCGGTGGGCTCAGGCCACATCTTCGGCAAGGGGTATCTGCAGGGCACCCAGTCGCGCCTCTCGTTTCTGCCCGAGCAGCACACCGACTTCATATTTTCGGTGCTCGGCGAACAATTCGGGATCGTCGGCTGCTCGCTCGTCATACTGCTGTTCCTGTTCCTGATCATACGCGGGCTTATGGTAACCCACAACTGCCGCAACCGTTTCCTGAACCTGCTGGCGGTGGGCTCCTCGGCGATCCTATGCTTCCATGTATTCGTAAACATCGCCATGACCCTCGGCATGATGCCGGTAACAGGCCTGCCGCTCCCCTTCCTCTCCTACGGAGGATCCTTCACGATAACCGTGGCGATACTAATGGGCCTGATGCTGAACGCCAGGGTCACAAATCACGATTTCTGACGGGGTGGCCAGCCATATCATAGCTGTTTGCAGGAATATCTGTGCTAAATCAACAAGCCGGCGGGGGATATAGTGCGGGCAACGGTCATGTATCCGCAGCCCACCTCCACGCAGGGATGACCATAATCATCTTTCCGCCGGTGTGGGTTATGGTATGGTAATATTTCATTAGTAATGAAATAAATATTGCATTACTAATAAAATAATGCCCCAAAGCATTGAATATCCGCCGTAAATTATATTTATATTAATATTATGAACAATGCCAATATCACCGTACGTCCCGAAACCCCGGCAGACTACGGCACAATATTGAGGTTGACCTACGACGCGTTCCTCTCAGCCGACAACCCCGGCCGGCGGCGCGTGGACGAGCACTTCCTGATCCACCTGCTGAAAGATTCGCCAAACGTCATCCCCGAACTGCGCCTGGTCGCGTTGCGCGGCGGCGAAATTGCCGGGCATATCATCTATACAAAAAGCAAATTCAAGCGCCCGGACAATACGGAGATTGACACAATCACATTCGGCCCGCTCTCCGTTTGGCGAAAATGCCAAAGGCAGGGCATAGGCAAAGCCCTCGTCCTGCACTCCATCGAAAAAGCGCGGGAGATGGGCTTCGGCGCGGTGCTGATTACCGGCCACCCGGAGTATTATCCCAGATTAGGCTTCAAACGGGCAAGCGAATACGGCCTGGTCTACAAAGATTCCGCCGTCACCGACCCGTTCATGGCGTGCGAACTCATCCCCGGCTACCTGCAAGGCGGCGGAACCTGCCACTGCATGGCCCCGGAGTACGACCTGTCGGA
>WQRV01000119.1 GCA_009786575.1 Chitinispirillia bacterium
TTTGTAATTAAGCTTATTGGCTTCATCCTTTGGAACAGAGCGCACCATCTCGATAAATTCCACCAATCCCGGATCAACCGCCATCTCATATTCCGTCATCACGCTACCCCCTCCCCGCTGGACGGCCACGCCGGTGCCGCCGATGTCCAGAGTTTCCGGTCCATGCTGCGGTACTGTATGGCCTCGGATATGTGCGCTGGGCCGATGTTTTCGGATTTTTCCAGGTCGGCGGCGGTGCGCGCTACCTTGAGGATCCTGTCGTAGGCGCGGGCGGACAGCCCAAGCTTCTCTATCGCGGTTCTCAGGAGGGCCTTGCTGGCGTCGTCGAGGTCGCAGAATTTGCGGATGTGCCTCGACTCCATGTGGGCGTTGCAGTAGACGTTTTCGCTGCCGGCGAAGCGGGCGGACTGGATGGCGCGGGCGGCCTTGACCTCCTCGCGCATCGAGGCGGAGCCGCGGCCCGGCACCTTCTGGGAGAGCTCCTCGTAGGTGAGCGCCGGGACCTCCGTGTGGATGTCTATCCGGTCGAAGAGCGGGCCGGATATCTTCGCCATGTACTTTTTGATCTTCTCCTCGCCGCAGGTGCACTGGTGCCGCTTGTCGGTGTGGAAGCCGCAGGGGCAGGGGTTTAGCGCCGCCGCGAGCATGAAGCGGGCGGGGTAGGAGAGCGACATCGCGGCGCGGGATATTGTCACCTTGCCGTCCTCGAGCGGCTGGCGCAGGTTTTCGAGGACGTTTTTGTTGAACTCCGGCAACTCGTCGAGAAACAGCACCCCGTGGTGGCTCAGGCTGACCTCGCCGGGGCGGGGGTACGATCCGCCGCCTATCAGCCCGGCGTCGCTTATTGTGTGGTGGGGGGAGCGGTAGGGACGCACGGCGAGCAGCGGGGTGGCGGGCTCGAGTATCCCGGCGACCGAGTGGATCTTCGTCGTCTCCAACGCCTCGTCAAGGCTCAGGTCCGGCAGGATAGTCGGCAGCCGCCTGGCGAGCATCGTCTTCCCCGACCCCGGCGGCCCCACCATCAATATATTATGCCCCCCCGCCGCGGCGACCAGAAGCGCCCGCTTGATGTGCTCCTGCCCCTTAACATCCTTAAAATCAACGCTATAGACCCTCGACCGGTTGAACAGCTCGTTCAGGTCGGTAACGTGCGGCGCTACCGTCCCTGTCCCCATCAGAAAATCCACGGCGTCGCTGAGGGTATCGACGGGGTAGACCGCCACCCCCTCCGCCACGGCCGCCTCCTGGGCGTTTTCCCGGGGCACAATCATCCCCTTTATCCCCATCTCCCGCGCCGTCACCGCCATGGAGAGCATCCCCTTCACCCGCTTGACCGTGCCGTCCAAAGACAGCTCGCCGGTTATTATGTAGTCGTTTGGCGGGTCGATAAGCACCTGCCCGGAGGCCATTAGCGTGCCGATAGCGATGGGCAGGTCGAACGCCGTGCCCTCCTTGCGGATGTCGGCGGGGGCCATATTAATCGTAATCTTCCGGGCCGGGAACTCGAACCCGCTGTTCTTGATGGCCGACATCACCCGCTCCCGCGATTCCCGCACCGCCCCGTCCGGCAACCCCACGATCGTGAACCCCGGCATCATCTCATAAACGTCGGCCTCAATGGCCACCTCGAACGCGTCGATCCCCAAAACAGCCATTGAACGCAGCTTGGCAAGCATGGTAACCCCTTTTTTTTAATTGGTTTAGAAAATTTTGGCGAAGGTACGGCCTTGAGGGCTTGGAGCGACAAGCGCCCCGCCGTGCCCGGGCGTACCGTCACCGGATAAAAAACAGCGGAATTTTGTTCGGATATTACGAGAACCTACAACGAGAAGTACTGAAGAGTAATAACGGTAAGTCTTTGCCGGGTATACGTTTAACTATCCGCCCCTGCGGCGGTGCCGGCTAAATCCTTCCGTTAATAAAATAGTATTGCGGCGGCTATAATGTCAAGCGGATTGAAAAAAAATCTGCCGGAGCGAAGAAAATGCTTGCTTTTTTAGCCGGTATGACATATCTTATATATACAGGTTTTTTGAGTAATATCTATACCATATTATATATGCTTTTGTTGTTGCAGGGCCGTGGGTTCCGCGGGGTATGCCGGGATGTGTAAATCCGTAAAAACGTAACCATATTATAAACCTATAACAAGCGAAAAGAGAGAGATATGAAAAAGACCCTCTTTACCGTTGTTTTGCTTACAATTTTTATTGCGGGGGGAGCAGACGCGCAGGGCCGGAGCGGCAACGCCAAAACTACCCGCTACTGGGACGCCTGTAAGCCGAGTTGCGCGTGGACGTCCAACGCGCCGGCCAATGGCGACAACCCCCACGGGGCCTGCACCGCCTGTAATGTCAGCGGTTCCAAGGAATCGAACGCTAATGCCAGAAACGCCTGCGAGTCCGGCGGAACAGCGTATACTTGTATGGCGCAGGCCCCGTGGGAAGTGAGCAGCAGTTTGTCTTACGGCTATGCGGCTACTCACTCAAACGCCACTTGCGGCTGGTGTTATGAATTGTCATTTAACAGCGGCCCCGTCAGCGGGAAAAAAATGATAGTTATGGTGAGCAACATCGGCGGAGACGTGGGCGGAGACCAGTTTGACCTGATGATTCCGGGCGGCGGCGTGGGCCAGTTCAACGCCCTCTCCAACCAACTCACACAGAATGGGGTAAGCAACCCCAGTTTAGGCCAGCAGTATGGCGGTTTCAGGGCGACATGCGGCAACAATGCAACTTGTATAAGAGATATGTGCGACAAGGCTTTCAGCACCGCGGCGCTTTCTGATTTGAAGGCGGGGTGCTATTGGTATATCGACTGGTTCGGTATGGCCGATAATCCCGGCGCCAGCTATACAAAGGTGGACTGCCCTCAGGCATTGGTAACGGGATATAAAGACGGCATTCCGCCCAAAGGCAGCGGCCCCAACCCCGTTACCACATATACCGTGACTTACAACGTCAACGGCGGAACCGGCAATGCGCCGGCCACGCAGACGGTCAACGCCGGCAGCAGCGTAACGCTGGCGAGCGGCAGCGGGCTTACAAGGAGCGGCTACACGTTCGCCGGCTGGAATACCAACGCGCAGGGCACGGGGACCAACCACAACGCGGGGGCCAATTTTACGCCATCCGCAAACACGACCATGTATGCAAGGTGGACTCAGAATCAGGCCACCACCTACACCGTGACCTATAACGTCAACGGCGGGACCGGCACGGCGCCGTCCACACAAACGGTCAACGCCGGAAGCAGCGTAACCGTCGCGAACGGGAGCGGGCTTACGAGGTCCGGCTATACGTTCAACGGATGGAACACCAGCGCGAACGGGCAGGGGACCAACCACGCCGCGGGATCCACGTTCACGCCGAACACCAATGTGACCCTGTACGCAGTGTGGACTCAGACTTCCTATACTGTAACTTATAACATCAACGGCGGAACCGGTACGACACCTTCAACGCAAACGGTCAATTCGGGCAGCAGCGTAACCCTTGCGAGCGGAAGCGGGCTTACAAGGACCGGTTATACGTTCAGCGGCTGGAACACCAACGCGGGCGGCGGCGGAACCAATTACAACGCCGGGGCCTCTTTTACGCCGAACTCCAATATAACCCTGTACGCGAGGTGGATCACCGCCGGCGCTACCACATACACGCTGACGATTAACGCCGGTACAGGCGGCACCGTCAGCCCGTCGGGAGCGCAGACTGTTGAGTCCGGTCAGGCGTTCAACATATCGGCTACCGCCAACAGCGGCTATACGTTCACTAACTGGACAGTGACAGCCGGCGGCAGCGCGGCCCAAATCGCCGGCGCGAACAGTCAGGCCACAACCGTCACGCTTACCGCGAACGCCACGGTCACCGCCAACTTCCAGCAGCAGCAGGGCGGCGGAGGCGACCGGTCGGACACTATAAAGGTCGAGGCGGAGACCACGCTGCCGCAGCTCCCACGTTGCAACGACGGCGATAACCCGATGTGCATCGGGTCCAACAGCGACGGCGTTACAAACATAGGCTGGATCAACAACGGTGACAACGCGACATATACGATAAACGTGACGAACCTGGCGAAAAACGGGACATATACCTTCGACATCAGGTTCGCTTCCGCCCAGGATGTATCGTTTTCCGTGACAATAAACGGTTCGACCGTAGGCAGCGTAAACCGCGGCGGCACCGGCGGGTGGGATACCTACGTAATGCAAAAGCTCGCCTCCGACGTGACCCTGCGCGAGGGCGAGAACAGGATAGAGTTCAGGTTTAACGGCGCCGTCAACATCGACTACTTCCTGCTCTACGGCGAGCCGATGCCGGTGTCTGCGATAAAGTACGGTGCCGTTAACGCGAACAAAACCGTGCGCACGTCAGTTGCACTGAGAACCGCGCCGGGCGGATTCAGCGCAACTCTCGCGCCGAACCACGCCTATACCTCCTACAAGCTCATCGACCTGCAGGGCAGGGAGATCAGGAAGGGGAGGATCGGGGCGGGGGAGACAAACCTGCGGTTCGACAACCTCAAGAACAGCGTGCACTTTCTGAGGCTCGAGACTCGTAACGGAGCGCCTACGGTGGTTAGGGCGGTTACGTATTAATTAGTTTGGAGTGTGGAGTTTGGAGTGTGGGGTTAAAAACACCGCACTCCACACTCCCTTAACTCCGCACATCGTGCACTCTTCTTTAACTCCACACTCCAAACTAAACAATATCCGCCAAATCCGCGGCGCTTATCAGCACCTCCCTGACCTTGCCGCCCTTGGAGGGCCCCACAATCCCCGCCTGCTCCATCTCGTCCATGATGCGCCGCGCGCGGGCGAAACCTATCTTCATCCTCGTTTGCAATAGCGATGTTGACCCCTGGCCGATCTGCACCGTCATCCTCGCGGCCTCGAAGAAGAGCGGGTCGCGGTCGCCGTCACCTGCGCCGAATCCGCCCTCGCCGCCCTCCTCCTCGTCGCGGATCACGTCGTGGAAGCTCGTTATCTTCTCGGTCTCAACGCCCTGCGACTTAATGTCGTTGACTATCGCGTCTACCTCTTTCTCGGAGATAAACGCCCCGTGGTAGCGCTCAATATCCGTCGCGCCGTTGCGCAGGAACAGCATGTCGCCCTGGCCGAGCAGTTTCTCCGCGCCTATGCGGTCTAAAATAGTGCGCGAGTCTACCGCCTGCACCGTGCGGAAGCCGATGCGGGAGGGCAGGTTAGACTTGATCTTGCCGGTAACGATGTCTACCGACGGGCGCTGCGTGGCCACGATGAGGTGGATCCCCGCCGCGCGCGCCTTCTGCGTTATGCGCATGATGAGTGCCTCAATGTCCTTCGACGCTGTCATCATCAAATCGGCGAGCTCGTCTATTATTATAACGATAAGCGGCAGCGGCCTGTTCTCGTCCTCTTCGAGCACATCCGCAAGCTCCCCGTTTCTCACCCGCTCGTTGAATGTTTCGAGCTTTTTCGCGCCGCTCTTGGCGATAAGCTTGTAGCGCCGCTCCATCTCGTTTACCCCCCACTGCAAAGCTTTCACCGCCTCCTTGGGGTCGTGGACTACCGGCGCGAGCAGGTGCGGGATGTCGGCAAAATTGGCCATCTCCACCACCTTGGGGTCTATCATTATAAGGCGCAGCTCCTCGGGCGTTTTGGTCATCAGCATGCTGCATATAATGGAGTTCATGCAAACGCTCTTGCCAGACCCAGTGGTGCCGGCGATGAGCAGGTGCGGCGTTTTTGCTATGTCTGTAACATAAGACCCGCCGGATATGGTGCTCCCTATGACGACCGGGATGTCGGCGGTGCTCTCCCTGAAGGCGTCGGAGACAAGGATGCGCTTGAAGGGGATGTTCTGCCGCACCGGGTTTGGCAACTCGATGCCTATAGCCGCCTTGCCGGGGATGGGCGCCTGTATGCGCACCGGCAGCCCGCCCACGGCGAGCGATATGTCGTTCTGCAAATTCACGACGCGGCTCACCTTGGTGCCCGCCTCAATCTCCATCTCGTAACGCGTTACCACCGGGCCTTTGCTCACATCGGTAACCTTGCCCGCTATGCCGAAGCTCTTGAGCGTCTTCTCGAGTATCGCCGAGTTGCGGTAGATGGTGTCTTCGTTCACCATCTCCGAGAGCGGCGGCGGGTCGGCGATTACGTCGGGCGAGGGGAGGCGGTAGGGTTTCGACGGCGCCCTGAATACGTTTACGTTGATATCGCCGCCGCCGCTGTTACCGCTGTCTGCCAGTATATCGCCGGAGGATTCGCCCTCTGTCAACGAAACATCCTCAAGCGCGTCCGCCTCATTGTGGCCTTCGTTGTATTCGGTGATTATGCCGCCATCGTCGGGAGCGTTTTCTTCAACTTTCACCGCGTCCATCCGCTGCGTGTCCAACCCGTGAATCTTTATCCGCCCGCGCAGCCGCTCCGCCTCCTCCTCGGGGGTGAGCTCTCTATGGCCGCCGTCATCATCCGCGCCGTTTTTGGCCGCCCTGCCGCCGGCGCCATCATCACCAACAGCCTGTTCCGGTGATACAGCGGTATCACCCTCAGCCGGTACCTCTCCCTCCGGAACCTGCACCGCCTTTCTGTCCCTCTTTTTAGGCGGTGATTTTTTATCGTTGGGCTGCTTGCCGTCAACCGGCGCCGCCACCCCGTCCCCGTCAACCCGCTCCTTTACGATGTCCGGCGACTCCTCTATCCCCGTCCTAACCTCTCCAAACGCCTTCCTTACCCAAGATGCCAAAACCATAAACCACCTTGTCACAAATGCCCACAGCGTCTGCGGCCGCACCTTCAGCCCCACGCAAACAGTTATCACCATCAGCACCGTCGTGATGAAGTAGGGGCCGAACGTCCGCCCCTTGAACAGCGGGACCAGCAGATTTACCATGAACATACCCAGATAGTTCGACCCGGCTGAGTTTGCTGTGGCCGTGAGCCCGCTTGCGTTGAGCGCCGGCATGTGCCTCACGGCCAAAAGCAAACACAGTTCAATTGTAAGCACTGCCAAAAACAGTAGCAGCTTCATCCGCAGCTGCCTGCCCATAAACTTCGCCGCCCCTATGTAGCAGACCGCCGCGGGGAAAGCGAACGCCGTCAGCCGCCCGAAGAGGTAAAACATTCCAAGCGCGAGGCTCGTGCCAAGATACGGCCCGAGGATGTGGATGTCCGCGCCGTTCAACAGCTGCTTTGGGGAGTAGAATAGCATGGAGATCAGCATCAGCACGCCTGTGGAAGTGTAGATCAGGCCCCAAATGCCCTGGATGATCACGCGGTCCAGGCCGGGCTTCGGCTTGTCGCCGTTCCCGGACTTGTCGCGGGTTCTGACGGGTCTTTTTCTTGCCATTGGGTAATAGTCCTGTTATTCGGATAAAATGAAACCGTACATAAATATACATTATGGCATGGGCGGTTGTGCGGATTTGGCGAGGCCGGGCGGTATTTCCGCCCGCAATCACCCCGGTTTACCCTGACTTTTTGCATTGAACGGTCCAAAATTACCCTGACTTTTTTCATTAAACGCCAAAAAATTACCCTGACTTTTTTCACTAAATGCACAAAATTTACCTTGACTTTTTGCAGAAAATCACGTATCTTTATAATAAACAGACCCTGAAAAAGGCAGAAATATGACCAAAAACGGCTATTTTGAGCGAAAAATCGACTCCGCCTTGCGTTCCTGGGCGGAAGAGGGCGAGAGGAAGCCCCTGCTCCTGCGTGGGGCACGGCAGGTGGGCAAGTCGTCCGCCGTCCGCAATCTGGGCAAATCGTTCAAAAATTACGTGGAGGTGAACTTCGACGACGACAAGGGCGTACACTCCATTTTCGAGCGGTTCAACTCCCCGCAGGAGATATGCGCCCAGCTGTCCCTGCACTACAAAAAGGAGATCCGCGCGGGGCAAACCCTCGTATTCTTCGACGAAATCCAGAGCTGCCCCGCAGCAATGGGCAGAATGAGGTACTTCTACGAACAGTACCCGGAACTGCACCTGATCGCCGCCGGCTCGCTCCTCGAATTTGCCATAGAGGAGATGGCATCCTTCGCCGTAGGCAGGATACGGTCGGTGTACCTCTACCCCTTCTCGTTCGATGAATTTTTGCGCGCGTGCGGCGAGGGGATGCTGGCGGATGCCTGCAAACAGGCCACGCCTGAAAAACCGCTCTCCGGCCTCGCCCACAGCGACCTCTGCAAATTGCTGAAAATATTCCTCATAACCGGTGGGATGCCGGAAGCGGTCGCGATACAGATCAAAACCGGGAACTTCCTGAAAAGCCAAATGGTCATAGACGACCTGATGACAACATTCAGGAGCGACTTCGCGAAATACAAAAAGAGGATGCCATCCGTACACATCGAAAATGTGTTCGAGTCGGTCGCCAGCCAGATAGACGGAAAATTTGTCTACGAACGCGTAGAAGGGGTCAATAACGCCCAAGTCAGGCAATCCTTAGATCTGCTTATAAAGGCCGGCCTCGTAATCCCCGTAACGCACAGCCCCGCAAACGGCGTACCGCTCGGCGCCGGCGCGAATTTTAAGCGCAGGAGGATGCTCCCCTTAGACACCGGGATGTTCCTGCGGATGCTCGGCTTCGACGCGTCGCAAATAATGCTGGCCGACGACTTTAAAACCATAAACATGGGCGCCCTCGCGGAGATGTTTGTTGGGCTTGAGATACTGAAAGCGTCGCCGTGCCACACGCCGCACCAGCTGTTCTACTGGCACAGGGAGAAGAAGCAGAGCAACGCGCAGGTAGACTACGTAATACAAAAGAACGGCTGCGTAATCCCCATAGAGGTAAAATCCGGCACAAAAGGCGCCATGCCGAGCCTGCGCATCTTTATGCAGGAAAAGGGGAGCGTTAGGGGAATAAGGGCCTCTATGGAAAATTTTGGGCGGATAGGGGAAGTGGAAATCTACCCGCTGTACGCGGTTTCTAATGTGGCCGGGCAGCGTTAATCGCGGGATGGATAATAACCAGCACTACCAACCGAAAGACCGGTCAAAATGAATTCATACATAGTCAAAATGAACTTGATTCTACACCACACAATCTACCCAAGCCACACGACCAACGGCCGTACCCAAAGCGCCTCGCACCCCCCGGAACAACCATTGCTGGTATCGCACAAAAACACCCGTAGGGGCGATCGTCCCCGATCGCCCGCCGGAATTACGATATTGCGTTTGATTTCAACGTATATCGCAATCCCGGCATCGCAGGGGTTGTCTCAAAAGATATAGTATATCATATTATGCATGATGTATATTATATGAATGAAAAAAGGTATTCATAGCCCGCCGCCGTTTAAAGCGTACCATC
>WQRV01000120.1 GCA_009786575.1 Chitinispirillia bacterium
CGGTTGTTGTTTAATATACACCTGTAGGGGCGACCGTCCCCGGTCGCCCGCAACGCATGGATTGCGTTATACGTTGAAATCAAACGCAATATCGTAATTCCCCAATTTACCCCCATCACCCCTCCCGGTAATCCTGCGCGTGAAAGAATTTCCCGCAGGTATCGTCGTCTAAAAGGACGGGGACCAGCGCGCCGGGAATTACGGATTCTACGGAGTTCGGCGCGTTGGGGCCGCCGAGGTCGGTCCGCAGCCAGCCGGGGTCCATCAGGTTCATCAGTACGCCCGTGCCTTTCAGTTTCGGCGTCATGTCGTATACGTATTTGTCAAGCGCAGCCTTCGACGCCGCGTAGGGCATCAGCTGCGGCTCGTCCTTTATGCCCGACGTTACGTTGATTACGCGCCCGAACCCGCGTTTTATCATGCTTGGGATTATGAGGTTGCAGAGGGTTATTGGGGCTATCGTGTTGGCTTTGAAGCTGAGGATGTACTCTTCTTCGGTCGCGGTGTAGAAATCGGTGCGGTACTGCGTCATGATTGCCGCGTTGTTGTAGAGGATGTCGAGGCCGCCGGAGAGTTTTTGCGCCTCGGCTGCGAGTTTTATCACCTGCGGGATGTCGGAGAGTTCTGCCGCGGCCTGGAGCAGTTTTACGTTTGGCGAGGCCGAGGATATTTCCGCCTTGACGGCGTCGGTGTTGGATGTCTTGCGGCCGTGGAGGATGAGGTTGCACCCTTTTTTGGCCATTGCCATAGCTACCTGGCGGCCAACGCCTCTGCTGGCTCCGGTTATCAGCGCCCATTTGTTTGTAATGTCAAGCATGTTTCCTTCTCCTGTTTGTTAATAATTGTTGATTGGTATTATCCGATAATATCATAAAAAATTACCTGTAAGGGCGGCCGTCCCCGGCCGCCCGCAGCGCCTGAATCGCAATATCCGTAAAAATCAACACATCATACCGCCAATTTCAGAATGTTAAGGACCGCGTTTCGGTCTAGCGATACGAATCCGCCTATTGAGTGCGAGCCGTTGTTTGTGCACTTGTCCGCCATCTCTTCGAGGCGGTCGTCCTTGATGTCCATATCTTTTAGCCTGACGGGCATGCCGATTGACACGAAGAAATTTTCGAGCGCGGCAATTCCGGCCAGAGCGGTTTTTTCCTGATTGTGGAAATCTATTTCGATGTTCCAGACTCGTGAGGCGAACTGGACGAAACGGTTGATGTTGGATTTGTAGACGTGCTTCATCCACGCCGGGAAGACGGCGGCGAGGCCCGCGCCGTGGGCTACGTCGTAGATGCCGCTGATCTCGTGCTCTATGCCGTGCGAGGACCAGTCCTGATTGCGGCCTGTACCCAAAAGGTCGTTGTGGGCCACGCACCCGGCCCACATTACCTCGGCGCGGGCGTCGTAGTTTTTCGGGTCTTTGATGCAGGTTGGGACGTTGTGGATTATTGTTTTCATGGTCGCCTCGCAGAGCCGGTCTGTGAAGTCGGCGCACTTTGTAGTTGTGAAATAGCGCTCCATGATGTGGGCCATGATGTCCGCCGCGCCGCAGGCTGTCTGGTAGGCGGGGAGGGTGAAGGTCAGCTCCGGGTTGAGGATGGAGAAGACGGGGCGGAGCAGGTCGTTTGTGAGGCCGCGCTTGAAGCCGCCGTCTTCGTTTGTGATGACCGAGCTTGGGCTCGACTCGCTGCCGGCGGCGGGGATGGTGAGGACGGTGGCCACGTCGAGGGCTTTTTCGGGCGCTGCCTTGCCGGTGTAGAAGTCCCACACGTCGCCCGTGTATGGCACGCCGGCCGCGATGGCCTTGGCGGAGTCTATGGCGCTGCCGCCGCCGGCGGCGAGGATTAAGGTTATGCCGTTCTTGCGGCAGAGCTCGATCCCCACCTTGACGAGGCTGAGCCTCGGGTTCGGCTGGGCCCCGGCCAGCTCGACGACCTCAACGCCGGATTTCTTGAGGGAGGCGGTGACCCTGTCGTACAGACCGCTCTTCTTTATGCTCCCCCCGCCGTAGTGCAGAAGTACCTTTTTGGCGTATTTGGCGGTCTCCTCGCCTGTCCGGTCTTCGGTGTTGCGGCCAAAGATGATCTTTGTCGCGTTCTGGAATACGAAATTTTCCATGGCAGTCTCCCTTGGTTTGGTGTAATTTTTTGGTTAATTTAAGAAAATAATATTTGATTTGCGCTGTGTGGATGCAAATATTATTTTATTGTTGGCGGCTGAGCCCGTCTTTCTTGGTATATTATTGAAAGTACGGTTAAAGGCTGCGCCTGTACCGCCCGGCGGCATTACGGCTGCCGCGCAGCCGACTGGCGGTGCGGGCGCAGCCTTTAACCGTGGAGCTTATGCTTTTGTTTGGATTTTTGGAGTAATTTTCTTTCTTGGTTGACCTTTTTTGGATGATTCTATAACCCCGTCTTAGCGCCGGGGCCGCGTTTTTTGCCCTATTTCGGAAGAATACATTTCTCTGTCGGCTGGTTTTGCGCCCTGTGGGGCGTTGTGCCGCCTATTGTCTATAATTATAAACATATTATAAGGAGATCTGTACCATGCGTGATATTTATTATGAAGAGGAGCTGCGGTATCTGAAGGAGGAGGGGGCGCGGTTTGCGAAGCGGCACCCGCAGCGGGCGCGCCACCTGAACCTCGACTCCCCCAAGGACCGCGACCCCAACGTCTCGGCCCTGTTCGAGGGGTTCGCGTTTTTGTGCGCCGGCATCCGCGAACGGGTGGACGCCGCCCTCCCCGAGCTGGCCGCGGGGCTGACCGGCCTCATCTGGCCGCAGCTGCTCCAGCCGGCCCCCGCCGCCTGCATCGCCGCCTTCAGCCCGCGCCCGGGGGTGCTGCAGGGGAGCCATATTATAAGGAAAGGGACAGCCATGCTTAGCGGCCCCGACAGGGAAACCGGGGTAAGCTGCCGCTTCGCCGCCGCCCACGACGTCTGCGTCAACCCGGCCACAATCAGCAGGGCCGAGGTGTCGGCAGCGTCCGGCGGGAAGGACGCGCTGACCCTGTCCATCAAAATAGAGCGCGGCATTAGGATAGAGGCGCTGTCGCTGTCGCCGCTCAGGGTATTCATTAATGATGACCTGCCTGCCGCGCTGCTGATACGGAAGATGCTGCTGCACAACGTAGAGGCAGTCACCCTGAAAGACGATTGCGGGCAGTCAAAAGCATTGGTTCCCGCCGATACGCTCATCGAAAGCGGGTTCGCCGAGGACGAAGACCTGTTCCCGCAGCGGCAGAACGTCAGCCGCCCGCTAAGTATGCTGAGGGACTATTTTACGTTCCCGGAAAAGTTTATGTTTATCGATATTTTCGGCATTGATACTCTGCCGCCCGGCGATTCCCCGCCGTCAACGCTGTCGTTGGAGATAATGTTCGACAGAAAGCTGCCGGGGCGCATACTGTTGACAAACGATACCTTCAGGCTCCACTGCGTTCCCGCCGTGAACGTCTTCCGGCGGGACGCGGAACCGGTGCTGGTTGACGGGAGGAAATCGGAATACCGTCTGATATCCGACGGCCTGTACCCGGAGTGCTACGTGATCCACAGCGTAGATACGGTTACGGGGATAGACAGCGTTACCGGGGAGAGGCGGGAGTACGGCAGGTACAGCCGTCCCGGCAGTGATAACCAAAGGTTCTACTCGCTGAGGTTTGACGGGCGCGAGGAGGATAGCCATCAGCGCGATAACTGGCGCGGGGCAGCGTTGTCTGTGCACGGCCCCCAAACAAGGGACGGCCGCCTCATAAAAGAGACGCTGCATATAGAAACGTGGCAGACCAACGGGACGCTGGCGCGCAGGGTGCTGGCGGAGGGCGCCTCGCTCTGCAAGGCGCTGCCGGAGTTCCCCGACTACATCACCTTCACCAACATAACGATCCCCGGCGTCCCCATCAATCCGCCCCCCGCCGATAAATACCTCTGGGCGTTTCTGGCCCACATGTCGTACTCAAGCTCCAATTTCAGCTGCGCAAACGGCCTAAAGGAGTTTTTGCGCGTATACGACTGGTCCAATCGCGGCGAGAAACGCCCGGAGATAGAGTCAATCGTCTCCGTATCAACAAAAATCATCGACATGGCTGTTGACAGGGCGGTAATACGCGGCACGGAGATGAGTATAGCCGCGGACGAGCGCGTAGCGCCGGAAGAAAATATCTTTCTCTTAGGTACAGTTCTGGCAAGGAGCCTGTCGTGCATGTCGCCCGTCAACACGTTTTTTAAATTAGTGTTGACGATGACGGTATCTGAAAAGAAATTCATCTGGCACTGCAGGGCGGGGGAAAGGTGGGCGGTATGAACAATATCATTAATATCCTTACAGATGAATTCTATTCGTTTGATATCGACCAGCTGGTCGATATCATCAACGAGATATTCGGCGGCAGCGGCAGGATTTTCTTCGAAGCCGGCCCGTCTCTATCGTTCCCGTCGAGCGATATCAGTTCCGTTTGCATCGATAACGACAATAAATTAGCGTCGGTAACCCTGCCGGTAATGAATCTTTTGGGAATATCCTCCCCGCTGCCGGTAAAGTTTTCAGACTACATCGCCCGCAACCGGCAGGACGCCGGCTTCTACCGTGATTTTCTGTCAATAGTGCAAAACCGCCTGCACTGCCTGTGGCTCGACGCGCGCCGGAAGTACGCGTTTTGGGGCGGCGCCGCAGACAGGGTGAGGGCGATACTGGAATCTATGCCGGTGAGAAGTTCGTGCGGGCTGAAGCTGCTGATAAGGTCGGAGTGGGGCGGCATCCCCGCAGCCATAGAGGAGAATGTGGAGAGGCGGGCGTCCGTTGATAACGCCCGCGCGTTGGGCAGGGGCCTGCTCTTGGGCCAAAACGCGGCCGCCGGAACAAGGGTGCGCGACCGCGCGTCGAAGTTCCGCGTATCATTGGGCCCGCTGGATTACGATATGTACAGATCGTTCCTGCCCGGGGAAGATAACTGTCTGCGCCTGCAAAAGATAGTAACATCCTACCTAAACGCCCCGCTGATCTGCGAACTGGAGATATCGTGCCGGAAGGGCGATTTGCCCCGTGCGCAAATTGGCGGCCCGCGCAAAGGATGTTTGGGCAGAACGCTGCTCCTGGGCCGCCCGCCGGAAGATGAGGTACACCGGTACCGGGTGGAGTTGGATAAAAAGACTTGATACCGCTGCGGACGGGATATATATTTAATCTATGAATCCCGCAGACAACGCTTTCGGCTTCCAGTGGCACATCACCGGCCGGTGCCACGGCAAGTGCCGCCATTGCTACCAGTCCGCCGCGGACGGTGCGCCGGAACTGCCGGTAGACGCGCTCAAGCGCATCGCCGACGGCATAATGTTGGCCGTTTCGGGCCCGGTCACGATAAACGTAACCGGCGGCGAGCCGCTGATGTATCAGTCTCATGCTATGAACCATGGCGTGTTTGAACTGATGTCGCACCTGTCAACTTTCGGTAATCTCGATGAACTGAACATCATCACAACCGCGCAAGGGTTGGACAATTCCATCATACGCGCCCTGAAATCTATCCCCAAACTCTCATACGTCAAGGTATCCCTCGAATCCCACGACCCGCAAATAAACGACAGCATCCGCGGCTCCGGTCACTACAGTATGGCCGTGGACGGGATAAGGCAGCTGGCGAAATCCGGGCTGCAGGTGATAATCATGGCCACCCTGAGCAAGCGCAACTGTCAATCCGTCTCCGGCCTGTGCAGCCTGGCCGAAGATTTAGGGACGCACGGGGTGATATTCGAGCGCTTCGTCCCCCTGGGCCGCGGCCTCATTGATATGCGCGATGAAACGGTATCGCCAAAAGAGTGGCGGGAAATCCTCACCGCAATCTCCGCCGTAACACAGGCCCCAACAGAAGACCTCTCCCCCTACAAAGCCTTCTGGGTAGACGGAGACTCCGTAAGCGGCGCCCCCTGCTGCCTCGGCCCCTCCTCAATGGCCCTGATGCCCGGCGGCACCGTCTACCCCTGCCGCCGAGTCCCCAACCCCATAGGCAAACTGCCCGGCGACGGGATGGATGCCATCCTGAAGAAACTGGAAGAATACGCCTCCGTCCCGCAACAATGCTTTGATTTCGGCGGCTAATTGCCGGAACAGGACGCACCGCAATAAACCAACTGTACCCCAACCGCCCCAACAGCGCCGGATCCGCGGAGCGCAGACGGGACGGGTAAATTGGGGTTTAGCGTTTTGTAGGGGCGCGATTTATCGCGCCCGCAACCCCGTGGCCAACGATTTCCCATTTGGCGCATATTCCACCGTAGGGGCGTTGCGCGCAACGCCCGCAGTAGTTGGATTACAGTGCGTGTTTTTTCAAAATAGCCTTTTTTAGTATTTGTCTTATCTAATATCAATCTCATAGCTTTGTATATGGTACTCTTCTTTTGTGTTTAACGGATACAACGCATTTTTTAATGTCTCTGGGATAACAGATTTTTCGCAACGCGTATGAACATGTACTATTAAATTTGAAATAAAATATCCAAATGCCAGATTAAGTTTACGCTCATGGTCATTCCCGCCTAAATTATAAAAACTGTAGTGCGGTACATTCGCAGGAGGTGTATTTCTATTATGGATTCTCGGTTCAGAAGCAGACCAAAGTTTTGCAAAAACATCTTCACCAAAAGCGATATTATTTACGAACCCGTTGTGCGTCGTCAGTGGTTTTCTTATACTGTCAGATAAACTATCCTCCTTGCCACGTATATCTGCTTCATAAGCAAAAATACCATTAAAAATATCTTTACCTATCAACTTTCCGTTTTCGTGTGCTTTTTGTATAACACCTTTAAATTTACCTTTTTCAATTGTACTCTTAACCTCAATTATGCCAACAACACTCTCTTTTACAACAATAACAAAATCCTCCATAGAGAAAACCGGCGGATATGAATTTAAATAAACGATAATATCAATCTGTCTGCTGGTTTTTTCATTATCACCTATAACAAAGCCAGTTCCGACAGATACCGTCTTGGGGAGATGCTTAATTAATGTATTCCTAAGTATGATCTCCTTATGGCGTCCATCTTCCAGCCAATGTTTTGTGAAATATCTAACTTGATTCCGTATTGCCATAAGTTCTTCTGATATTGACTTTCTGTATTCGATATAGTCCGGCATTTTACATCTCCTTGTATAAGATAAATTAATTGTTCTGTTAAATATTAAACCTTATGCCCCGTGCCGCAAAAATACGCGGCTCGGGCCGGCGGCTTGGCTACGCCTTGCCGCTCCAGTCCTCAACGAAGACACCGCGCCGAAAAAGCGCTGCCAATGACGCCGTAGCTGTCCTTCTTCACCCTGCTGTCGCCCGAGTACATCGTCCAGTAGTAGCTCCCGCCGTCCGTGGCGCTCCAGGCGCTCCACCAGTAGCCGCCGCCACCGGCGTGGTTGAAGGTGCCATACTTGCTGCGGCTGCCGCCCGGCAGGGCCGAAAAACCAGATTCACCGGTACCATCCCAATTGGGCGAACCTGCTTTCAATTTTGTACCGGCAACATTACCACCAGCAACTCGAACCAAATCATTCCAATCCTCACTAGTAGGCAACCGCCACCCAGCCGGACAAGCGCTCGTCGCGGTACCCCAATAATCATAAAGCCGCCCGTATTTGGTACAGTTGGACTCGGCATCTTCATAACACCAAGAACTCCCTGTTTTGAAATTGAGGTTCTCAGCCATCCACTCCCTATTACCTATTCTCACCGTACGATATTTTTGGCCATCCCGCGGGTCGGTAATAGATGGGAATGTACGTATTTGCAGAACACCGTTTCTAGCCGCACTTGCCGCATCAACTCCGTTTACGCTGGCAATCCGTATGGTCAGGTTGTCGCTTATGTCATTTGCGTTAACATTTTGAAAAATCATATTTATATTTCCAGTCGTAGAAGCATTAATACCGGGACGGCTCCGCAGATTCCATTCCCACGAACCGCTTGCCTGTAACGTCTGCTTGCCTATTACCTTGTTCTGCTTATTCACCAATTCAAAAACTACAGAAAAGTTATTGCTCTGTTTCGTGAAAGGGTTCGGAATGGTAACTGTCTGCTGAGGCCATTTGCCTAATCCCCAAGTATCCTGTCTTTTGGTTGCGTTCAAACCGTCATACACTGCCTGTAACGCACGCTCTGTTGATTGTTTCCAAATATCGGTGCCTTGCAGAAGTGTTTCAATGCTTAGAGTTACGGTTTCCGTCTGATAATTGATATTTCCCTGTTTAATATCATCAGAATAAAATAGTGTATACGGCATAGACTCCGTTTTATTAAAGTTGTCAAAAAACCGTTCTGTCTCCGTAAGCCGCTCCACCCACTCTTTCCGCCATTGTATATCGTTGCGGACGTTGTCGCCTATGTTACCGCTTGTGATATTGGCGTTGAGTATTGAGGAACGCTTTACCGCTTCCGCCAGAGACGGGTCAAAGGCGGCGGCTTGGAAGTAGTAACTCAGCGCCGCTACCTCGGTTCCCTGCCGTTGGGCGGTAACGCCTCGGGCGAGGGCGGTTTGTGCATCCACATACCTATCAGCCGCCGCACCTACAAGTTCCTGCTGCGCTTTTTCTTTAAGCGTTACGCCCATTTTTTGGAGCAAGTCAAGAGATGTTTTGCGTATTCCTGTCAGGTTGTCTAATTCGGCAAAGGTAAATGTTCCCGAGTAGGAAGCGGCGGTTGTTTTGTCGGCGGTTTTGGTGATGTTCACTTGCAGGTTGTAGCCTGTTTCGGTTTTGGTAATGTTCCCCTGCATGAAGTGGGTGGTGGGTATCGCGTTTCCGATTTCCTGCGCGGCTTTGGCGCTTACGTCGTCGCTGTAGGAACCCGAGAGTAGCTGCACAAGCACGGCGTCGCGCCGCTCCCAGTCCAGTATGGAGATGGCGGAAAAGCCGGAGAAGTTGCTGACAAATTCGCCCTGTACCAGCGCGGGGAGGTGGCTCTGGTTGGCCGCAAGCCCTTTAGACTGCGGGGCGAGGATGGTAAGGCTCATCCCCTTACCGCCGTTCCCGGTCCATTTCCGCCCAGCCTCTTCTTTCCGCTCGCTTTCAATCCGGGCCTTTTCGCGCTCCGCTTCCGCCGCTTTCTCGCGCTCTATCCGCTCGGCTTCGGCCTTTTGCTCTTTGCGGCTCATCTTCTTTTGGGCGGGGGCGTCAACGACAAGCCCCGTCAGCAAAATGACCATAAAAAACGTCAAAAATCGCCTCATTCCCTGCATTTTCGGCCTAAACTGCATTTTCTTGATGCTCACAACAGACTCCTTTGGGTATTGGTGGATAAGTTAATGTCGGA
>WQRV01000121.1 GCA_009786575.1 Chitinispirillia bacterium
GGGATATTGTAATCCATGCGTTGGCGGGCGACCGGGGACGGCCGCCCCTACAGGTGTATATTAAACAACAAGCGTAAATGTCCATCAACACACCGCTAAATCCCCATTTAATCTTTTGACTTACCCGCGCACCGTTGAAGCGAACTCTACTGATGCCGGGCGGCGAGTTGCACTATTGGTGCGAATTGTTCTGCGGCCGAGATGTGAATGCAAAGGCTTGCATGCTCCCACCGGCACAGCAAGCCGCCTCTTTTCCCCCATACCTTGGGATGGCGCCAGCTCAATGAGGCGACAAAACATTATCCCATAGTCTTTTGACCTTGACCTTGGTCCTGACCTTGACCTCGACCTTGACCTTTATTTTGACTTTATCCCCGCCAGCCATTTTATTTTTATTGACAGGAAGATTTGCAATTTGGGCGCGCGGGATGTATATTCATAATTTTACAGACAATTTCATACGGCAATGGAACAAGGGCATTTTTTATGGCTAAAGAGGCAACTCCGGTCTACGACGAGAGCAAAATCAAGACCTTAAGCTCCCTTGAGCACATCCGGCTGCGCAGCGGGATGTACATTGGGCGGCTGGGCGACGGGTCGAACCCCGACGACGGCATCTACGTGCTGCTCAAGGAGGTTGTTGACAACGCTATCGACGAATTTATAATGGGCCACGGCAAAAAGATAGAAGTAGAGGTTGGCGCCGGCAAGGCCTCGGTGCGGGATTTCGGCCGCGGCATCCCGCTTGGGAAGGTGATCGACTGCGTATCGACCATCAACACCGGCGCCAAGTACAACGACGACGTCTTCCAGTTCAGCGTGGGGCTAAACGGCGTGGGCACGAAGGCGGTCAACGCGCTGTCGAGCCGCTTCAAGGTCGTCTCCTACCGCGACGGCAACTACTTCATGGCCGAGTTCGCGCGCGGGTCGCTCCTGTCCAAGAAGAGCGGCAAGGCGGCAAGCGAGGCCGACGGGACCTACGTTGAGTTTACGCCCGACACCGAGATCTTCGGGGACTACACGTTCAATGTGGAGTACATCGAGCAGCGCCTGTGGAACTACGCCTACCTCAACGCCGGGCTGAAGCTCTTCTTCGGCAAGCAGAAGTTCGAGTCCAAAAACGGGCTGCTCGACCTCTTGCAGAACGATGTGGGCAACGCGGCAGTATATAATATAGGGTACTACCGGGGCAAGCAGCTTGAGTTCGCGTTCACGCACACGCCGTCTTACGGGGAGGCGTACCACTCGTTCGTGAACGGCCAGTACACGTCCGACGGGGGGACGCACCTAAGCGCGTTCCGCGAGGGGATACTCAAGGGCGTAAACGAGTTCTACAAGAAGAACTATTCGGGGGTAGACGTGCGCGACGGCATCGCCGGGGCCATCGCCATCAAGCTCAAGAACCCGGTCTTCGAGTCGCAGACGAAAAATAAGCTGGGCAACACCGACATCCGCGGCTGGATCACCACCGAGGTCAAATCAGGCGTGGTAGACTTCCTGCACAAAAACGCCGACGCCGCCCGCCAGCTTGAGAGCAAGATAGTCCAGAACGAAAAGCTGCGCACCGAGCTCAACAAGGTCAAAAAGGAGGCGAAAGAGGCCGCCAAGCGCGTGGAGATAAAAATCCCCAACCTGAAAGACTGCAAGCTGCACATGGGCGACAGCAAGGAGCTGGGCAAGTCTACTATCTTCTTGACAGAGGGGCAATCCGCCGGCGGCTCGATAATATCCGCGCGCGACGTATACACGCAGGCGATATTCACGCTGCGGGGCAAGTGCCAAAATGTCTTCGGCAAAACGAGGGCGGCCATCTACCAAAACGAAGAGCTGCACGACCTCATGATGGCGCTGGGGATAGAGGAGGCGAACGAGAACCTGCGCTACAACAGAATCGTTTTGGCGACCGATGCCGATGTAGACGGGTTCCACATCAGAAATTTGCTGCTTACGTTTTTCCTTACGTACTTTGAGGACTTGGTGATAGCCGGGCACGTCTACATCCTCGAGACGCCGCTCTTCCGCGTGCGCAACAAGAAGGAGACGCGCTACTGCTACAGCGAGAAGGAGCGCGACGCGGCGGTCAGTGAGATACGCGACCACGAGATAACGCGGTTCAAGGGTTTGGGTGAGATTTCGCCTAAGGAGTTCGGGCAGTTTATCGGCAACGACATGCGGCTCATCGAGGTCAACGTGAAATCGGCGAAGAGCATTGGGGAGACGCTGGAGTTTTACATGGGGAAGAATACCCCCGAGCGGCGGGACTTTATTATGGAGAACTTGATATAGTGTCAATTGTCTGAATCAGGATTAACAGGATTTAAGGATTTGCAGAATTTAAAGTCAACGGATAATTTTTTTTGGAGATACAGGTACAATGGCTTTCGTAAATAATCTGTACAACACGAACTTTTTGGAGTACGCGTCTTACGTCATCAAGGACCGCGCTATCCCGCATATCGACGACGGGCTCAAACCCGTGCAGCGGCGCATCCTGCACACTCTCTATGAGGTAGACGACGGCAAGTTCCACAAGGTTGCCAACGTGGTCGGCCAGTGCATGAGGTACCACCCGCACGGCGACGCCTCCATCGGCGACGCGCTCGTTACCATCGCGAACAAAGAGCTGTTCATCGACAAGCAGGGGAACTTCGGCAACATCTTCACCGGCGACCCGGCCTCCGCCGTCCGGTACATCGAGTGCCGCCTGTCGCCATTGGCAAGAGAAACTCTCTTCAACCCGGAGATCACGGAATTTCTCGACTCATACGACGGCCGCAATCAGGAGCCGGTAACGCTTCCCGCGAAACTGCCGGTGCTCTTAGCGCTCGGCGCGGAGGGCATCGCGGTCGGCATGGCTACAAAGATTCTGCCGCACAACCTCATTGAGCTCATGGAGGCGCAGGTAGCGTACCTGCGGGGCGAAGAGCTCACCGTCTACCCCGACTTCCCCACCGGCGGGTACGCCGACGTCTCCGAGTACAACGACGGCAACGGCAAAGTCCTCCTGCGCGCCAAGCTCGACACAAGCGACGACAAGCGCATTGTCATACGCGAACTGCCGTTCGGCTCCACAACCGAATCGCTCATCGCCTCAATGGAGGCCGCGACACGCAAGGGTAAACTCAAGATCGCCGGCATAAGCGACTACACAGCCGAAAACGTAGAGATCGAAGTGCGCCTCGCCCGCGGCGTGCACACGCAAGACACGGTAGACGCGCTCTACGCCTTTACAGACTGCGAATCGTCGGCCTCGGTCAACCTAATGGTAATCAAGGACGACAAGCCGGTGGTGACGACCGTAACGCAGGTCATCCAGCACAATTCCGAAAAATTAGTAGAGATACTGACCGCGGAACTCAAATTGGAAGAGCGCAAGCTTAAGGATAAGTTGCACGCGAAAACGCTGGAACAGATCTTCATCGAGAACCGCGTCTACAAAAGCATCGAGAACAAAAAGACCGCCGAGGCCGTCTCCAAAGCGGTGCTCGACGGCCTGGCCCCGTTCAAATCCCAAATCAAGCGCACCGTAACAAAAGAGGACGTCGACACGCTGTTGAAAATCCCCATCAGGCGCATATCGCAGTACGACATCGACCGCGCGAAAAAGGAGATGAAGGACATCCAGGACCGCTTAAAAGAGATCAAGGCCGCCCTGAGTTCCATCATCGACTACTCCGTAGGCTACCTTGAGGCGCTGATAGACAAGTACCGCCCGATGTACCCGCGCAAGACGGAGCTGAAATCGTTCCAGAAGGTAGACGTCCGCGACGCCGCCCAGCGCAACCTCAAGCTGCGCTACGACAAGGAGACCGGCTACCTCGGCCACGCGGTCAACGGCAACGTGCTGTTCGACGTATCTCAGTACGACCGCATCCTTGTCATAAGGAAAACCGGCGCGTACTCGGTGATAGACGTCCCCGAAAAATTATTCGTCGACAAGGGGATGCTCCATTGCGGCTTTGTCGACAAGGACCTGGTGTTCAGCGCGATCTACCGCGAAGAGGCTACACGGTACCCGTACATCAAGCGGTTCAAGATCGAGCAGTTTATCTTAAACAGGGGCTACACGATAGTGCCGGACGACTGCACGCTGCTGCGGCTGACGACAGACCCGGACGCCGTTGTGACGGTCGAGTACAAGCCTAAACCGCGGCTTAAGCTGCTGGAGGAGAGCTTCAAAGTTAAAAACTTTCTTGTCAAGGGAGTAAAGGCCGGGGGGGTCAGGCTGGCTGGGAAAGAGATGAAGAGTTTGAGGATGGGTTGATAAAAATCAAAATCAAAGTCAAAGTTAAAATCAAAGTCAAAATCAAAGTCAAATAAGGGGGGAAGTCTCCCCCTCGCTCCAAAGAAAATGGGTTAATGGCACAAAGACGCCATTAACCCATTTTCTTTTCCGCTGCCCCCTCTACGGGGACACCCCGTAACGCCCCGATATTGAAGCCCCCCTCTCGTCAATGTTCTCCCCCGTAAAGAGGGGGAGAACACTTTTTAAAACCGGTACGTCAACACCTTTTATTTTGGCAGCGCTATGCGCGCCTGCTCGATCTTGCCATTGTTACGCAACTCTACCAAATAGAATCCTGCTGGTAATCTCGCGGTATTGAACGTGTGGGCGTAACTGCCGCCGGTGACTGTCTGCATACGGGCGGTTGACAGTATATCACCCTTGAGGCTGAATAGCCGTACTGTTGTCTCGCCGCTCCCAGACGCCTTGAAGTTTATGTTTACGGCTGAGCCCTGGCGGGCGGTTACGCGCAGTGAGGGGGCGTTCTTGCCTGTCAACGCAACCCGGCTTTGGGGGCAGATGCCTGTTGCCTCACCGTAAACTAAGCTGATGTTGCTTAGCATGACGTTCGCCGTCGATTGGCCCAAGCTGATGGCGAACTGCGAGTTTGTGTTGCTCGCGTGCCCCATCTTGAAACTGTGCGTAAATGTCTGCTTCGCGGCGGTCAGGTTGAACTCTTTGCTTGAGTACGTGGTCCAGGGAGAGTCCGGCCTCTGGAACTGTACGTCTATAATGCGCGGGGACGCGGCGAAGGCGTCGAAGGTCAGCGTGTAATTTAACCCCTCGTCAAGCGCAAGGGCCTGCTGAACAAGCTGCGGCTCCCACGGATTTGCCCCTACAGACGTAATGTTTATCGTGGCCTGACCACCGCTTACGTTTGCCGTCGCCGCAGAGTTGCCGTAATACTGGCCCTGGTTCAGAGTCCAATTAGTGGTGAGGGCAGTTCCGGGGAAATTGCCGTCCTTGATCAGGTTGGTAGTATTGCCCGGGAGCGGTGCGAACGTCGCGACTACGGTCTTGTTCGCGTTCATGTTCACCGTCACCGTAGCGTTCGTCCCGGTCGCGTTACCGCTCCAGCCGGTGAACTCCCAGCCGGATTGCGCTACAGCGGTCACCTGCACGTTCGTGTTGGGAGCGTAGCTCGCTGCGTTCGGGTTTTTCGTTACAGTACCGCCCGCCGCCGGGGATGCTGTGGCGTCGAGGGTGAAGTTGTTGGGGTTGACGGTGCCGCCAATAGTCAAAAGGTTCTTCGTCACCATCGCGTTGCCGTTACTCGACCCGCTGCCGGTATAAGATTCAACTTTCATCGCTATTTCGTATAACCGGCAAGTCGTCATAATCATATTGACTTTATGCCACTCCTCAAAATGCTTGGAAACAGTAATTGTGCCGCTTGTCCTGTGGCTGCCGGTGCTTTGCGGAACACTAAAGTATTGCTTGAAGTTGCCATTACCTGTGAGCATGGGTTGATTTATCCGGTCGCACACATAGAAGTCATACGCAATACCGTCAATTGTAGCACTGCCGTATTTTTTGGCGTTAGTACCGCTTGAGGCCGGATTATAGCTGCCGCGGTCCTGAATAATGTAGTATTCAATTTGATCGGAGAACGTTGCATTCGTACCGTTTTCCTGTTTTGTCGGCACACTTCCCGACGGGTAATACGCCCAGCCATACACACCGAGCATCTTCACATTGTCGGTGGAAGACCATGTGGCCGCGAACTCAATAACCGCATTGCCGATCGAACTGACCGTTGTGGTACTCGACGACCCCCATTTTTTGCCGGAACGGAAAAGGACATTCTGCGTATTGCTCCATGTAGCCTCAAACGTCCCGCCTTTCGCATTAGCGACAGTGCCGTTATCACCTGTGAGCTTCATGGAAACAGTGCCTGCGTTATTTTGATTCCAAAGCTCGTAATCGTAGCCGTTGTACGCCTGTATTGTGCTCGTAGTCCACGTAGGCCCCTGCGCCCACGCCAGCGAACAGCCTACCACTGCCATACACAACGCTTTTGTAATTCTGTTCATAATACCTCCTAAAGTTATATTGGTAATAAATCTGTTAATATCACTTCGGCACCGCAACCCTCGCCTGCTCAGCCTTTCCGTTATTGCGTACCCCCACAACATAAACACCATTGGGCAAACCGCCTGATTTAATGGTGTGGGAATAGTTTGTACCGGATATGGTTTGCAGTTTTTCCGACAATATCAATTTCCCCTTCAAATCGTACAGCCTGATCATCGTCACGCCGCTGCCTGACGCGCGGAAGGATATGTTGATCAATCCGCTTGAGGCCGCTGAAACCCGCAGGGCTGATGATTGTTTATTCACAGATGATACGTTTCTATCACCGTGTACCGGTGCAGTCCCGCCGGCTATGTAGATTAACTTGACGTTGCTCAGGCTGACGTTTGGCGACGCGCCGCCGAAGTTGAACGCTATCCTCGCGTTGTCGTCCGTCGCGGCCATCTCAAACTCGTAAGTGAACGACGCCTTCTCCGCCGTCAAGCCGACGTCCTTGCTCAAATACGATGTGTAAGGCGTGCCGTCCATCTGCATGTAGACGCTTATCTCCCTCGCGGACGCCGCCGAGGCGTCGAACGTCAGGCGGTACTTCATCCCCGCGGTGAGGGGGATGGCGTTCTGCACAAGCTGCAGGCTGTGCGCGGCGGCATCCGTACCGCTGGGCACAGTAATGCCCGTGATATTGCCGTTCCCGCCGGAAACCGCGAACGCCGCGTCGGAGTTCTGCCACTTGTTCAGCGTCCAGTTCTGCGTGTTGGCGAAATTCCCGTTTTTGATGAGGTTATCCGTACCATCGGCCGTAGGCACAAACTTGGCGACGACGTTTATGTTCCTGTCCATCGTTACCGTGATTGATGCTTCCGCCCCAACGGCATCCCCGCCCCACCCGTCAAACTTCCACCCATCGGTTGCCGCCGCCGTGACAGTAACCGTCGCACCCTCCTCATACCGCCCGCCGGCGGGAGGCGCAGGGTTACGGCTGACCGTGCCGCCCATCGCCGGGGACGACGTTGACGCGAGGGAAAATCCTGAAACCGTACCGCCCCCCACGCCCAATTCGCCGGAGAGCGGCGGGGTAGTCCAGTCTATCCAGTTAGACATATTGGGAGGGGCCGTAGCGGTGAAGAGCGGATCCGTCCCGTCCGCCGGCTTCGTCCTCAACAAAAATTTCTGGATAAAATCCTGCACCCGCGAATTGTAAACGGTGGCGTCCCATGTGCAGTGAGACACCGTAGGGGTATTAATATACTGCAGGTTCCCCCCCACCCCAAGCGCCTTATAGACCTCCGCCCCGGCGAGCACCGACGCGTGCGACGACGGAATGTTCAGCCACTGCCCGGCGGACGCGGCAGTTTTGTCGAGCACCAGAAATCCGCGCGGCGCTATCATTGCCACCACCTCGTGCATATCTATGGGAAGGTTGTTCGGGTTGTTCATAAACGCGCTGAAGTCATCCCCAAGCCACGGCTGCTCGTTGTAGGCCGAAGAGGGCGACTGCGCCCCGTTGGACCCGCCGCTCTGGTCGCGGTCGGCGTAGGCCCCGCGCATGATGTTCGTGCCGCCGGTGCCCGACTCCATAGGCATCGTAAGGGCGATGCGCTGGTCAAACGCCCCCGCCGCTAACGGGCCCTTGCCGTACCGCGAGCACCCCGTTACCCCAATGGCCGTGGGGTCCAAAAGCTTGTTGGGGTCGGCCTCAATAACGTCGATGATCCGGCTGACGCCCCACGCCCAGGCGACGAGCGTCCCGGCCTTGTGGTTCGTGCCGTATACCGTGTAGAAGACGCCGGACTTGTTGTTGCGGTTGCCGCCCGACTCCGCGCCCACGGTGGTAGGCGTGTAGTTGATGACCGCGACTCCCTGCCCCGTGATCACGCCCGCGTCCGCCCCGGAGTTGCCGTACCGGATCACCGCCGGGTATGGCGCACTCCCCGTGCTCGGCATGGAGACCGTCACCGAAAACGTCCCCGTCTTGCCCCCCTCGGCCACGCTCACCGAGATACTCGTCCGCGACACCGTCCCGGTCACCGTGGCCGGCTTGGGCGGCTTCTCGCCGTAGACCGTCCGCTCCGCCAGTTTCAAGATCTCCTGCCGGCGGCACCACCAGTCGCCCTTGCCGGCTATCCGGGTCTTGTCTAACTTCAAAAACGGGTCCGGCAGCTTAGAATTGGCCGTCGTGAACGATCCCGGCAGGGCCACAACGCACCCCGCCCCCACATTTTCGACATCAGAATTGAACTTCTGCTGCGCATACACAGGCAGCAAAACCGCTGCCGCCGCCACCAAAGCCATGAGCCTTTGCATTAACATAGACGCACCATCCTTATATTTAGGGTGATGACGGGCATCGGATAAGACTTCTTCAGACTCCGGCGGGGGAATGCCTATCATAATAGAGTACTTCTTTAATATAAGCAAAATTACGCAAAATAGCAATCCCTAAAATAATTTTTTTTGTGGCAGGGCCAAAAACCGCGCAGGCTTTAGCATATTATAGATCCCAAGATTAAATATTATACCCGCGCCGCCCTGCAACTGCACGACAGCCGTGATGTTGCACGACGGCGCAGGTATAATATTTAATCGTTTCTTTAATAAAATTGACATTCCCCAAATAATAATGTAATTTCTTGATTATCAACAAAAACACTATGGGGATACCATGCTGACAGACATCGAAATCGCGCAGTCCGCGAAACTGAAGAAAATTACCGAAATCGCCGCCTCCGTGGGCATCGGCGACGACGAACTCGACCCGTACGGCCACTACAAGGCCAAAATCGCGCAGAGGTGCATAGACCGCCTCGCGTCCAAGCCAAACGGCAAGCTCATCCTCGTGACGGCCATCAACCCCACCCCCGCCGGCGAGGGCAA
>WQRV01000122.1 GCA_009786575.1 Chitinispirillia bacterium
GGGGGGGTATTGCCTCTTGTCAAGCTGGCGTTATGGCAATTCACCGCCGTGCGTGACGTATACGTGGCGGTCAACGCGAGCAGAACTAATGCACCTAATACCGCAAGTACCATCATAACCCCTAACCCTATTGTCTGCAGACAAACGGGACAAAAATCCGCCCCGCCAAATTTCCTATAATCCAATATATATTATTGGCGTTACGCCTGTCAAATTTTTTTGCGAAAAGGTTAACATATCTGTTTTTGGGCGGTGCAGCGGTTACGCCGCCACCGTTTTTTTCACGTGCGCCGCCATCCTGATATCCTCTTCGAGTATGTGGTTTATGAGCCAGTCGCCGATGTTTTTGACGATTTTTGCGGTCAGCGCCTCGGTGGGGCCGGTCTGCTTGAACTCTGCCGCCAGGTCTGCGGCGGTCCGCATGAACTCCTCGTGGAGGCCGCGGTGGTGCAGGAAATCCGGGTAGTTTGTCTGCTGCTGCAGCATCTCCTCGTCGTGGAAGTGCCTTTTGGTGTACGAGACCAGAAAATTGAGGGTAGCGCCGGCTTTCTCCGCCCCGTGGCCCTGCCGGCACGCCTCTATGAGGCCGTTGACCGTGTTGATCAGGTCGCGGTGCTGCGAGTCTATGACCGAATGCCCGGTTTCTAAGGCCGGTGCCCATGTTAACGCCATAAAATCCTCCTGTTATAAAGTCAAAGCATGATTTCCGATTATAGATTACCCGATTAAATATTGCGCCCCTGTACCGTCCGGCGGCGCAATATTTAATCGGGTCTTCAATAAATTTCCCCGCCCTCCGTGCCGTACTCTTCATCCTCGCTTTTTATTACCCTTACCGTGGCTATGCGTTTTTCCCTCACCCGTTCTACCTTGAACAGCAGGTTGCCGAAAATCAGTTCCGGGCGTTCGTTGTCGGCCGGGATGCGGCCTAACAGGCCTATGAGGAAGCCGCTGAGGGTCTCGTAGTCGTCTGTCGGGAGCGGTACGCCTATGTGGTCCTGCACGTCTTTCAGGCCCGTTACCCCCTGTATGCGGAAGGTGCGCTCGTCTATTGCGGCTATGTCGGGCGTTACGTTTGTGTCGTACTCGTCGTGGATGCGGCCCACGATTTTTTCCACGAGGTCGGCCATGGTGACGATGCCCGTTGTGCCGCCGTATTCGTCTATTACCACCGCGATGTAGACGTGGTCGCGGCGCATTTCCTGGAAGAGTTCGTCCGATTTCTTGGAGATGGGGACGAAGTAGGGTTCGCGCATGAGCGTTTTTATTTCAAAGCCGGAGCGGTCGGGGTTGGCGGCCATGTAGCGCAGGATGTCTTTGGTGTAGAGGATGCCGCAGACCTTGTCTAAGTGCTCCTCGTAGACCGGCAGCCGCGTGTAGAACTCGCCGGTAAGCATGCCCACCACGGTCTGGAAGTTGGCGCTGATGGGGATGCCCACCACGTCTAAGCGGTGGGTGCAGATGTCTCCGGCGGTCAGTTTGTCGAATACGAATATGTTCTCTATCATCCCGTGCTCGCTCTCGGCGATCTGGCCCTGCTCGCTGCCCGACTCCACGATGAGGCGTATCTCTTCCTTGGTGATGTCCCCGCCGGCGGTTTCGTCCTTGAAGCGTATCAGCCTGAGGGCGAACCGTGCGGAGGCGGCGAGGAACTTTACCGCCGGCAGCGCAAGGATGGAGAGCACGTTCAGAACCGGCAGGGCGTTGGCGGCGTAGGGTATGGCGTACTTCATGGCGAGCCGCTTGGGCACGAGCTCTCCGGCTATGAGCGAGACGTATGTCAGGGTGGCGGTGATAAGCAGGAACGCCACCGGTTCGGCGATGTTTTCGGGGATGGGCAGGCCCATCTTCTGGATCCAGGCCACTAAGGGGTCGGTGAACGAGCTCGCCGCGTAGGCGCCCGAGAAGAACGCGATGAACGTGATGTACAGCTGTGTCGTGGCGAAGAAGTTGTGCGGGTCGTCTATGGTGGCCAGAAGCCGCGCCGCTTTCTTGTCCCCGCCGTCGGCCCGCACCTTCACCCGCCCGCGGTTGGACGAGCTGATGGCTATCTCCAAAGAGGAGAGGAGGCCGCTCACCACGATCAATACCAGAAGAATAACTACGCTATGTGCCAAGATTATGCTCCAATAAAAATTTTATGTATGACGGCGCAGAAACGCCCCGCACCACCACTCGTTTTCCGTTTGCTGATCGTCGATAAAAAAACCGAATTTTTCGGCTGTGTTGATAACCTCGTCCTTTTCATCAACAAGGATACCCGACCAGATCAGCAAAGAGCCTTTCTTTACCATCGTACAGATCTGCCCAAGCAATGGCATAGATTCCGTAGACAGCATATTCATTATCACCGCGTCAAACTTTTTATTTGTACTGATGTTTACAGAATCCAAAGTGCCTATCAAAAACTCGATGCTCCCGCCTTGACGGGGGGGATTATCCCTCAAATTTTCCTCAAGGTTTTCCCGGCAGTCCTCGTCTATCTCCACGCCTAATGATGACCCGGCCCCGGCGTAATCGGCTACGAAACACAGTATCCCCGAACCGGTGCCTATGTCGAGGACTCTCTTGTTGACGATACCGTCTTTTTGGCTGATCAGCATCTTCGCGGCCAGCTTTGTCGTCTCGTGGTGGCCGGTGCCGAACGCCATCTTGGGCTCGATCTTTATCCACGCCTTGCGGCCTTCAGCCGGAGGCTCAAGCCAGGTGGGGGAGACCCACACGCCGGCGGCGATCTGCGCCGGCTCCATGGATTCCCGCCACTTCGCGTTCCAGTCCTGCTTGTCGTCCACAAACTCAATTATCGCGTCGTCAACTGCCAGCATCTCATTTAGCGATACCGCCGCGTTACCGGCGTTATCCTTATCCGCAAAATAAAAAATCAACTTGATGCGCCCGCCGGCCGCGTCTTCCTCAACGCATCCGCCGGCGTCGTATCCGTAGCCTACGGCATCGGCGATCTCCCGCTGATCCTCGGCAATCGTACAAGTCAGACAGTACATGTCACGCTCTCTTCCCGTCACTTCCTCATCTTGCTGAGCGCGGATGCCACGCCTATTGCCGCTCCGAGCGTTCCCGCCGCCGCTATGCCGCTGCCGCTGCGCCCGCCGGATTTGTAGAGGAACTTTTCGTCTTTACGGGTTATTGAGAGGCTGCCGGGTTTGATGTACTGGCCAGCTTCCGTTTTTTGCCGCGCGGTGTTCATCTGGTATGTCCAGAACTGCACCACGGAGATGCCGCCCACTACCGACAGGCACCAGGCTATCGCCATCGCGAGGGGCATCTGTAAATCGAGCGCCTCGGCCCCGCCCATGAACGCGAATAGGCTCAGGAGTGCGCCAAATATGGCCGAGATCCCGCCCATGTATCCCCACGACTTGCCTTTGTCTACCGGCAGCTTGCCCACCAAGCGCCCGGTCTGGCCGTTCATCATGAACTGGTAGTTTTCATTATTGTATTTGGTGTTGAGCACCCACACGGGGAAGAGGCCGTAGCTGACTTTGCCGTTCTTCACGTTTATCGCCGAGCTTTCCACCGTTACGGTGGTGTAGCCCTTTACCGTGTCTTTGAACTCCTTTACCAGCGATGACTTGATCCGCTCCTCGGCGCGCGCCTTGCTCTTCTCGGCGTCTACATCGTAGCGCTCGGCCACGTAGCCCGCGAGGAAGGCCTTGTTGAACTCCTTCATCTCGTTGTAGTGGAACGGTTCGATGGCGTCCATGTAGGCGTCGTCCATTTTTTCGGAGCCGTCTACCGGTATTTTTTCGAAGGCGAGGCTGCCGTCGCGTATTACCGAGTAGTGTTTGACCTCGGTGTAGGTGTTTTTGCCGCTCCCGCGGGTTGACGTTTTGGCCGCCTTGAAGCGGACGTGCCCGTTTGCGTCGGCGTCGAAGAGCCAGAAGGGGACGTAGATGCCCTGCATGCTTTCTACGTGGTTCTCCTGCGTAAAGAATTTCGGCAGGAGCCGCTTCTTCTTGCAGAACTCTTTCATGGCGTCTACCGCGGCTTTTTTCTCGAGCTTGAACGGTATGACGTAGTCGGGCTTGAGGGTGCCGCAGAGGCGTTTGATGACGATCTGCGCGTTGCCGCAGCATGGGCAGACGGCGGCAACCGTGTTCTCGTTGCCGAAAAGCTCCGCCCCGCAGGAGGGGCAGTTGCCGGCGGCGAGGTCGTCCGTTTCGGCCCCGTCCCAGGCGCTGCTCTCGGGCTGCGCGTTCCAGGCGAACTCGTCCTTCGCCGAGGCGTTGATCTCCTTCTGGTGCTCCTCAAGCGCGGCGATCTCGAACTCGGCGTCGCAGTAGGGGCATTTCATCTGCTGGGCGGAGCTGTCGAACTTGACCGTCCCGCCGCAGTTTGGGCATTTGTATCCGTCTATGTGCATGTTATCCCTTCGACTTTCCGCATTCCGCGCAGAATTTCCCGGTGTTCCCGGCGTGTCCGCAGGCGCACGTCCACGGCCCGGCGGGCATGGCCGCGCCGCACTCCGCGCAGAACTTGCCAGTGTTTACGTGCCCGCAGGCGCATGTCCACGACGTTGCCGGCGGGGGCATGGGTTTACCGCAGTCGGCGCAGAACTTGCCGGTGTTCCCGGCGTGTCCGCAGGCGCACGTCCACCCGGCCGCCGCCGGAGCCGGAGCCGCCGCCGCTGCCGCCGGCAGTCCGGGCATTCCGGCCACAGGCTGCGGCTGCCCTCCGCCCATACCGAATAGCGACTGCGCGTTCATCCCGCCGGCCTGCCCCGCCATCCCCATGCCTATGAAGGCGCCCATCGCGCCCATCCCGGCCTGGTTTTTCGCCGCGTCGCGCATGGCGTCGCTTTGCGCGTTGACGAGCGTCGCCGCCGCCATCGTGGGGTCGCGCATTACCGCCGAGGCCTGGAGGTCCTTGATCCGCTTCTCGTCCTCCGGCGACGCGGTGCAGGTTATCCCGAAGCTCACCACCTCTATGCCGCGGTGCTCTTTCCACTTGGCGCTCAGCTTCTCGTTGAAGATCTCGGCCAGCTTCTCGGTGTGGAACGAGATTTCGTGGTACTCAAGCCCGCCGAGTTCCTTGAGCGCTGGGCCCAGGGCGGTTATGATCTCGGCTTTTAGCTGGCTGTCGATCTTGTCCCTTGTATAATTCGGTTCGACGTTGCCGCAGACGTTCGTGTAGAAGAGGATCGGGTTTGCGATGCGGTACGAGTACTCGCCGTTGGCCCGCAGGCTGATAGTCAGCTTCAGGTTGATGTTGGGGTCGTATATGAGGTACGGTATGGGCGCGGGCGTGCCGTACTTGTTGCCCAAAATCTCCTTGGTATTGAAGTAGTAGATGCGCTGGTCTTTGCTGGGGATGCCGCCGAATTTGAAGCGTTCCCACATGTTCTTGATGGTGCCGCCCGCGCTCTTGCCCAGGTCACCGTAGAAGATGCTCGACTCGGACGACTGGTCGTAGGTGTACTTCCCCTCCTCGGCGCAGAACTCCGCGATCTTGCCGTTGTCTACGATTATCGCCGCCTGCCCCTTGTTCACCACCACGCCCGAGCCGTTGGAGATGACGTTGCTCTCCCCCTTAACGTTCTGCGACCGCTTGCTGTCTTTCTTCTGCCCCTTGGCGACCAGCACATCGGCCTCTAAGCTCTCGCAGACGAAAAATTCGAGCCACTGGTCGGCCAAAGTGCCGCCAACGGCGCCTAATGCTGCCTTGATCAATCCCATAAAAACCCCGCAATGTTAAGATGTTACGTTCTGGAATACCTACCTAAAACTATATTATTGCACGGCAGAGGTCAAGAGTTATCTATATTAATATACCGACCAGGCCGCCCCGCCGGCCCGGGGGCAGCAAGAAAGGGGCGCGTGCGACTACATAATGAAGCCGTTCGAGCAGTATCTGCCGATTGAAACGATTGAGAGGCATTTGAGGAGTGAGGTAAACGGTAATTTACCCCCACCCCCAAACATTCATTTTGACTTCCAACCCGGCCCCAATCGGTCAAATTGACGTTCATTTTGACCGCCTCCCCCGTCCCACCCCTAAAAATCAGCACGTTTTGGGGGTTACTGCGGCTTGGCACAGCATTTGCGACGGTTAAAATTTTCACCTTTAATGAAAAGACACCGCAATGTCTGACAAAAGCAACGACCGGGACGAATTCCCGGCAAAATTGTTCAAAGACGGCCTGCCGGAGATCATCCCGGCCAAATACGACATCGTCTTCAAAAAAGTCTTCTTAGAGCACTTGGACCTGCTCGAATACCTCCTCAGATGCGTGCTCGACCTCCCCGACGAGGAGTACGAAGAGCTCACCGTCTCCTGTTCCGAGGTACTCCCGGAGAAGCGCGGTGGGAAGAAAGGGGTACTCGACATCAAGGTCGTCACGAAGTCAGGGATGGTCATCGACATCGAGATTCAGCGCGGGGATGTTGCGCGGATGCGTGAGCGGATAGTATTTTATATTTCAAGCCTGATTAAGGACCAGCTGCTCTCCGGCGACGGGTACGACGAGATCAGGCGGGTGATAGGCATGGTAATCACCGAACGCGGGCTGATACCGGAAGACGCGGAGTACCACCACCGGTTCACGCTCTACGACTTGAAGTCCGGCATAGCGTTGACGGACCTGATCGAGGTCCACACGCTGGAATTAGCTAAATTACCGAAAGAAAACGACGGCAGCGGCCTGTGGCGCTGCCTGAAGCTGTTAAACGCCGAAACGATAGAGGAGCTGGATATGATAGCGGAAATGAGCCCCGAGCTGAAAAAAGCCGCCGGCATAATGAAGGCATACTCCGAACTGGACCCCCAAACCCGCCGCGAGTACGAACTGCTCATGCTGGCGGAGATGGACGACAGGGTGAGGCTCAGGGCGGCGAAGAATGAGGGTATCGCCCAAGGCATCGCCCGGACCGCCAGGGCGATGAAAGCCAAAGGCATCGACGACGCCACCATAGCCGAAATCACCGGACTCCCGCCGGACGACATCCGGCGGTTGTAAGGTAAATGTAAATTTGTCGTTGTGTTACCGTTGATTGTCTGAACCATGATTTGCCTGATTAAAGGATTAACATGATTAAACGTCAAAATCACCAATAATCCGGGTTTTGATAACGATAATGCCCGTAGGGGCGACCGCCCCCGGTCGCCCGCCAACGCATGGATTACAATATCCCGCAAAATACACCAACAATCCCACGTAGGGGCGGGCCTGTGTGCCCGCCCGCAATCCCGGTATCCCATTGTCTGAACCATGATTTGCCTGATTAAAGGATTAACATGATTAAACGTCAAAAGACAACGTCAAAATCACCGATAATCCGGGTTTTGACGTTGATTTTTAATCAAGGAAATCCTTTAATCATGTAAATCAAGGTTCAGACAAAAAAGGCGGGACATGGCGCAAAATTGCCATTTACCGCATATCCCGCAAAATGGGCGTTGCAGGCAACGCCCATGCGGGTAGCGGCAATACGCCTATTTTACCAACATCCTGACCGACTGCTTCCACGCTCCGCTGTGCACCCTCACCATGTATACGCCGCGCGGCAGGTCGTTCATGCGCAGGGTGTGGGAACCCTTGGCAAGGTCTACCTTGCGAACGCGCGCGCCGTTTAGGGCGAAGACCGATACGCTGCCCTTGCCGGCCAGGCGCAGGTTCAGGGAGCGGCCAGCTAACTTTACGTACTGCGCGGAACGCTGGCCGCTCACCGTGTGCTTCACCGGCGTATCGCCGCCCAAGTGCTTAGGCAGGGCCACGACCGCGCCAATGCCTGGGAGCTTGCCGTCCTCCGCCGTCCAGCCGTTTTCGGCAAGGAAGAGGCCGCCTATTGTGCCGTCGGAACGGATATCGCTTACCGAGATGTCCGCGCCGTCTCTCTTGTCCGCGCCAACGTTTAGCCAGACGGCGCTTTGGTAGATGCTTGTTATTCCGTTGAAGGCGGTGTTGCCCTCAACGCGCGAGCTCCATTCAGTACCGCTCCCAATCATACCAACTACACGGCCCACATTCGTACCTGCGGATTTTACCTCAATGTTCAGCGCGGCGCTGTTGATCACGGTACCTCCCCTGGTAGTAATCATTCCTACTAGACCGCCTACATTATTAGCGCCGCTGACCGCAGCCGTGGAATAGCAATTCTCTACAACGCCACCACTTCCCCCTCCCATTATGCCGCCAACATAATTACCGGTACCGCTAACCGTACCGGTGGAATAGTTGTTGATTAGTATCACGCCGTTGCTTCCCACAATACCACCTACAAGACTGTCTCCGCTGACCGTACCGCTGAAATGGCTGTCATATATCCTGCCGGCCATGGCGTTTCCGGTTATGCCGCCAACGCTATAACTGCCGGTAACCGTACCGGTAGAATAACTGTTACGGATTAAAGACTGGCCAATCTCAGAACTGCCCTGTCCGTTATAACCACGCGCTATTCCCGCTACACCACCGACAAATTGTTTGCCGGTGACGCTCACCTTCTCAAGCCCAAGATTTATTACTCTGCTGGTTTGACCGATAACACCAAACAGCCCTTGATACTTTGCGTTTGGGCGATTGATAGTAAGATTGCTTATAATATGCCCGCCGCCATCGAAGACCCCCAGGAATCCATCATTATAAGATACATCATAATCCCAGAGTTCCCACCCAATCGGCATCCACCCTTCCCCCGCCGCATAGCCAGACAGATCAATATCTGCAGCAAGCGTAACTGTATCACCGAAAAAGTTATACTTCTCAATCCCTTCCGCCGTCCCGTTAACAATAGCCGCCAGCACGGCCAGTTCCTCCGCGGTGGATATGGTATGCCTTGTCGCCTGCGGGTCGAACCACCCCGCGCTCGGTTTGACCACGCTCACCGACGCCGGCAGGCTCGCGAACGACACCACCTCCTCGTTGGCTGTTATCACCACGTAGTAGTGGAATACGCCGAGCGTCCCCAGCGGGGCCTCGTAGAACGGTGCGGTCGCGCCGGGGATAGGCAGGCCGCCGTCGTTCTTCGCCACCGTGTTGACGTACCACTGGTATTTGACGTTCACGCCGTCGGCCGCCACTCCCACGGATATCCT
>WQRV01000123.1 GCA_009786575.1 Chitinispirillia bacterium
GCCATCCACGTCTGACTGCCGATTACCACCGTACGATACGTTTTACCATCCCTTGTGTCCGTAAGCGAGCCATAGTTTATGTCAGGGTTAAACTGGCTGCCTCCGCCACCGCCCTGATTACCGGGATTATTATTACCTCCATCGCACCCAACAAACACCACCATTACAGAAATAGCCACCGCAACAAGCCAACCCCGCGCCGGCCCTCCAAAACTAAAGCCCTTTGCCCTGCTCATATTGCAACCCTCGCTGGTTTTGAATTGTTGAAATGCGCAACGCTAAATTACCTGTAATCCAATATACATTAGGGGCGTTCCGCCTGTCAATTTTTTATGCGGACAGGATAAAAAATCCCAAAATCGCGGTAATTTAGGCCGTTTGGGCCGTTTCCGGGAACCCCTGCGGGCAGCTTTGTTGATAGTTTGTGGATAACTTGGCGGTCGTCGTGGGGTATTTGCTGGAGTTTACTTATTATTTTCCACCTCTTTCAATATATTTTTAATCTCACTGTCGGTGATGGCAGCTTCCTCACTCTTGTCGTAAATGGAGAGCAGATAGACGGTATTATCTTTATCCACAAAATAGGTAATGATCCTTGCCCCTCCGCTTTTGCCTTTTCCTTTTGATGAAACAGCCAAACGGATTTTGTATGTATTGCTGCCCAAACTCGTCCCGCTCGTTGGTTTTTTCCGTAGTGTTTTGATTAGCGCAAGCATATCATCTTTTAACGAGACATACTTTTTGGCAAGCCGCTTATACTCCTTTTTGAAATGTTCCGTGTACTTTATTTCGCTATTCATCGAACAAATCTCCAATGGGGAACGTTTTTATTGTTCCATCATCAATGGATTTTTTATCAATGAATCCTTTTTTTATATTTGCGATAAGGTTTTCCTTTCCATCCGGTGCGCGGGTGGTTTGGCTGGGTTCAATTTTCACGAAATCAAAATTACGTATCAACTCTATAAAAAACGGATATTTATCGCCTTGAACCGTCAAGTTCACGTTTTTAACATTGTTGTTCTTTAATCGCGCGGCTGCCGGCATATTTTACCCCTTTCGACTATGATACGGTTAAAAATTAAAACCGGCGGGACGGGGAATCCCCGAACAATGCCAGACGTTCTCCCGTATGCCCCGCAGTTTTACGGGGGTTCGGTTAATTTTCAATAAATATAATACCTTTTCAGGTTTAATCGCAAGGTTTTTCTTTGTGGTATGGGTAAAAATCGCTAAATCGCGGTAATTTTGGTTATTTTGGCCATTTTTAGGGCTCTATGGAGACGATTTGTGGATAGTTTGTGGATATGGTGACCGGTAGGGGTGCGCCTCATATTTAAATATATAATTCCAAAATTTTCCTTGACCCGCCGGGCGCGGTATATTATTTTTATACCGTAACGTCAGACCGTCGTGCAGCAAAGGCGCTGTGGACCTTGGGGTCCAGTAGCGCTTTTTTCGTTTAAGGGAGGATTGGCCCGTGGCAGCTATAAAAATCATAGACTACAAGGCCGGCAACGCCCCGAGCGTAATGCACGCCGCAGGCCGGTTAGGCTGTCAGGCGGATTTCGCCCGGTGCGCGGAGGACCTTGCGGGGGCCTCGCACATCATCCTGCCCGGGGTGGGCAGCGCGGGGGCTACCATGAAATCTTTGGGCGAACTGGGGATCATCAATACCTTAGAGGATATCGTCGTATCCCAAAAGAGCGCCCTGTTTTTGGGGATATGCGTGGGGATGCAGATACTGTTCGAGCACAGCGAAGAGGAAGACGCCGCCTGCCTCGGGTGGCTGAAAGGGCGGGTCGTCCGGTTCGATTCATCCAAGATACGGGTGCCGCAGATGGGGTGGAACCGGGTGCGCTTCCGTGACAGCGGGCTCGGCACGGTGCGGGAAGACTGTTTCTACTTTGTCAACTCGTACCACGCGGTGCCGGGCGACTCTAACGATACCTGGGGGACGGCTGACTACGGCGCGGCGTTCACTGCTGCGGTCAACCGCGGCAACATCTACGCCACACAGTTCCACGTAGAAAAAAGCGGCGAGGCAGGGCTGAGGCTGTTCAAACGATTCCTTGATATGCGGGCCTGACAGTAAAAATACTTATACACAATGTTTATACGTGGATCAACAAAAAATATCCACACATTAACCAAAGAAAGCTGTAACATGCTGACAAAACGGCTAATCGCGTGTTTCGACATTATTGGCGGCAGGGTGACCAAGGCGGTGAAGTTCCAGGACAACATCGACGTCGCCCCTGCCGGCGAGCTGGCCGATACCATGTATAAGGAACAGATCGACGAGCTGATCTTCTACGATATAACCGCAAGCTCGGAGAAGCGCGGGATAGACATCGAGACCGTAAAAAGTGTGGCTAAGCGCGTCTTCATCCCGTTCACCGTGGGCGGCGGGATCAAGAGTTTAGACGACATGTACGAGGCGCTCAAGGCCGGGGCGGAGAAGATCAGCGTAGACTCTATGGCGGTGCGCAACCCGCAGATCATCACCGAGGGCTCAAAGGCGTTCGGGGCGCAGTGCGTCGTGCTGTCCACGCAGGTAAAGCGGGTTGGCGCATCGCCAAAAATCCCCAGCGGGTTCGAGGTGTTCATAGACGGCGCGCGGGTGGCCACGGGTATGGACGCCATCGAGTGGATAAGGCGCGGGCAGGACCTCGGCGCGGGGGAGATCTGCGTCAACAGCATAGACAACGACGGGACGCTCGCCGGGTACGACCTGGAGCTTATGAAGCTCGCGGAGGCCGCCGTATCGGTCCCCCTCATAGCCTCCGGCGGGGCAGGGGCGCCGGAGCACCTTAAAGCGCTCTTCACCGAAACCGAGGCGCAGGCGGCAATCATAAGCAGCATGCTCTACTCGCCGCGGATGCCAAAAAATTACACCGTGCGCGAGCTCAAGACCTGCCTCGCGGACAGCGGGGTCAACGTGCGCGAGCCGCTTGACTGACATTCTCGCGCCAAAATTACCACCCCGCGGCAGCCGTAATGTATATTCATTATACTTTAGAGATATATAAACATATAACTATTTGTCCGTGGCAGGACACCATGGAGAGGGAGATCCCGATGAACCGCATATCCGTAAAAATTTTTACGCTTATCGCCGTAACTGCGCTCGTTGCCGCGCTATCAGGGTGCGGCGGCTCAGCAGCAACCTCCGGCGGCGGAACGCTCGGCGAGGCGCGGCCCGTCAAATCCAAAAAGGTTCCGAGGGCCGGGAAGGTTGAGGAAACCGACACCTCCTGGTACAGCGCGGAGGGTACAGAGTTCAAGATATCAGGCGCCGGCCAGCTGGCGGGACTCGCCAAGCTCGTAAACCGCGGCAACCGTTTCGCCGGCAAAACCATAACGCTCTCGGGCGATGTAGACCTCTCCGGCTACAACGGCGACGCCGACTTCAACGAGGGCAAGGGGTGGATACCCATCGGGGCGCGCTTCAGCATCTTCAAGGGCGACTTCGACGGCGGAGGCAACGTCGTGCGCGGGCTCTACATAAACGACCCCACGCTCGTGCACGCCGGGCTCTTCGGCCGCGTAGACATAGGCTCCGTGAAAAACCTCGGCGTAGAGGACGCGGACATCACCGCCGGCAAGCGGACCGGCGCGGTGGCGGGCGGCCTCAACAATGGCGCCGGCATAGAGCAGTGCCACAGCTCCGGCTCGGTAAAGGGCAAAGACAACGTAGGCGGCGTAGTAGGCACCTTAGAGAGAAAAAGCAAGGTCTCCGGCTGCCACTCCTCAGCCAAGGTTACCGGCGACAACTACGTGGGGGGGGTAATAGGCGACGCGGACGGCGCCAGCTCCGTAACTAAAAGCTACGCCACCGGCCAGATAAGCGGCAACGAGGCGGTGGGCGGCGTGGCCGGCGGCATCCTGCAAAAGGGCAGCGGCGTATCCAACAGCTACAGCACCGGCAAAATCACCTGCGGCGCCAAGGGCGGCGGCGTGGTGGGCGAAGTGGTAGACGGCGCCGTCGTCTCCAACTCCTACGCCACAGGCGACGTAATAGGCAGAACCCGCGTAGGCGGCATTGCGGGGCATCTAAAGATAAGCGGCGCGATAATAAGGTGCGTGGCCATAAACTCAAGCGTCAAAGCCACAGGCAAAGACGGCTTTGCAGGGCGCATACTCGGCCAGAGCGACGGCAGCAAAAGCGCTTCGGGGGGCAACGCGGCGTTCACCGGCATACAGAACAACGCAGGCTCAACAGAATGGCCGGCCAAGGGCGATAAAAACAAAGACGGCGCCGACGTAACCGCCATCCAAATCAGCAACGACGGCACGGTCGAAGGCCGCTTCACAACAGACGCCGGCTGGACGGCAATGAACGGCATGCTGCCGGGGTTCAAGGCTGCGGTGCGCGTGCCGGAGCACATGCGGTAAACCTCTTACAGATCGACCACCCAAAGGCCGTGGAGGTTGCAGTACGCATATATGGCAATCGGCTCGTCATCGGTAAAAGCGAACTTCGCCGCGGGCTCGCTGCCTACGCGCAGATTCTTCCTCTGGCCGCCGTTTTTGGTCTCGGCGAAGACAAAGCCGATGTAGTGCTTCTCCTCCATGGGGTGCGGCACCTCGCCCACGGTTACAGTCAGCCCCTCGGCATCCTTCGTAACAACCGGAACGTGCTTCTCGCGGCTCGCGTCTACCGTGTTGGGAATAATCTCCGCCATCTTCTCGCCGCAGCACATGAGGCTGGCGCCGGTGTTCACGGCCAGTACCGATATGTTGCCGCAGTGCTTGCATACGTAGAATTTCTGCCTTCTCATCTGCTTACCTTCCTTTTTTGTGTGGATACAACCCGTATCATACCCCTAAATATACTATTACGGCAGCGGCGGCGGCAAATAAATTTTTGGGGGCAGGCGGCGGGCAGGCAGGCGGCGTCATATCTTTCCCAGAACCATCAAAAGGTACTCGTAAACACGGTTGAACGACGGCAGGCTCATCCTCTCGTCCGGCGAGTGGAGGTTCTCTATATCCGGGCCGATCGACACCATATCCAACCCCGGGTCCTTCTGCGCGAACGCCGCGCAATCCAGCCCCCCGCTTGTCGGCCTTACCGGCGGCAAACTGCCGTAATACTCCGCGAACACCTCGGCCATCCTGTCCCGCAGCGGCGAAACGGGCGCGAATGGCCACCCCGGGTAGCCCTGCTCGATCTCAGCGCTTCCCCCTATCAACGCGGCGAGCGCGTTTATATCGGCAGACAGCCGGGGCAGCCCGTCTAAAACATTGCTGCGCGCGGAGTTGCTTACCGTTACCGTACCGGATGCCGTGACTATCGATACGAAGTTGATAACTGTTTCAAAAACGCCGTCGCCTTGCCGGATCACTGTGATCCGCCCGTTCGGCATTTGCAGTATGCCGTCCGCTATCCGCCGCGGTGAACCGCCGCCCATAACGCTTTGCGCCGCGGCCGCCTCTTCTATCGTGATAGACATCTCCATGCCGCCGGGGATCAGCGGCCTGTAATCCGCCTCCACACGGGAAACTATCGACCGCACCGTATCAGCATCGCCCACGTCAAGCGATATGACCGCGGCGCACTCCCTCGGGCTGCCGTCTACGCCGCTCAGATAAATTCCCATCCCGTCAAGAGCGTCCAGAACCCGGCCAATCATGATGATCGCGTCCCACGGGCCCCTTGCCGTCACCTTGTACGACGCAAGCCCATCCGGCAGCCCATCCGCAGATACCGGAATCACCATCTCCGACGTGAACCTCCCGGAACTCGCCGCTACAAGTTCCCCCTCATCCACCGAATCCAAATTGATAAGCCGGCGGGCGGAAAGCTGCGAGATGTCGAAGTAGAGCGACCCCAAAAGCCCCAGCTCCTCCTGCACAACAAAGAGCGCCTCTACCGGCGGATGCGAAACGCGGCCCGACGCGAGGACCGCCATAATCATAGACACCCCGCTGCCGTTGTCCGCGCCAAGCGACGTCCGCTTTTCCGCCCTGACCCAATCCCCGTCTGTAATAACCGGGACAATAGGGTCGCGCCCAAAATCATGCACTTCGCCCGAATCCTTCGCGCACGTCATATCAATGTGCGCCTGCAGGGCTACAGGCGGCTCGCCCTCGCGCCCCGGGGAACCGTTTTTCCTGATGAGGACATTGAACATGCCGTCCCGGTACGCAACGAGGCCGCGCACCCTCGCAAACTCCATCAAATAGTCGCTCACCGCCTTTTCGTCACCGCTGCACCGCGGTACGCCCGATATATCCACAAAGTGCTCGTAGGCCGTTTTTTCGTACAGGACATCCGGCCCGCAGCAGGGCAGGGAACGCTCCTCGCAGGACGCGAGCAGCAGCAGTACAAGCGGTACGAGCGGCAGAAGTAATGAAATTTTGCGTTTTATATCCATACCATAAATATGTATCCCGCGCAGGCGGTTTTGCAAAAAAACGGCTTCTCAATATTAATATTATACCCCCCGCTACTCAAATACAATGGCCCCGTTGGGGAACCCGCCTGCGCAGGACGGCGGACAAGGAATTACAAAAATAAAGAGGAGACCGATTGCCGGCCTCCCCCGCACAGGCCTCAACGAACACACCGCGCCGAAAACCCGTTGCCCTTGGCGTTGTTGTTCTCGTTCACGTTGGCGTTGTTCGAGTTCATGTTCCGGTTGTACGCGTTGCCGCTCCCGTTCTCCGTGGCGCTCCACCAGTTGCCGTTGGTGCCGGCGTTGTTGAAGGTGCCATTCGTGTTGCGGTTGCCGGCAGGCAGGGCCGAAACAATTGCGGAAGCTTTTATAAGCTGTGAGATGGTTCCTATACAAGGAAAATTCTCACAGCCGTTTACATGCTCGCCCGCGTTGCGGCGGGGGGGAGCGTTCCGCTGGACTGATTATGGGACGCTCCTGCAATCCTTGGGTTGGTATTGCAAGATTCTGCCCTGAAAAAATTTAATAAAGCTGACCGATTGTACCGAACAAAAAATAACAATGGACGGCCGTTCACGGTCATCCGCAAGGCGCGGATTGCAATATTCCGCTCTACCGTTTTTTCAAATTCACTATTCTTCTTCACCATCACAATTAGCGGCAGTATTTATTGTCTTTTCCAACTCCTGTTTTGTTATTTCTGTTCTTTGCTCATGTAACTTGGCATTTATATCATCTGGCAAATCAATATTCTTTAGTGTTAAATACGGTTTCATATTTTCGAGAATCCATTTTTCCGCTTTCCATAGCTCATCCTGAGAATCTAAACATCCTGTTGGCCGTATATACGGCTGATTTTTAATTTGCGCTTGAATTGATTCTAAATCACTCCAAAGCCCGATTTGTGCAGGCAACAAGTAATCTATTAACGTATCAAGATAAAACGAATTTGTAAAGATATCCGTTCTGATATCTTTTATTTCATTATGCAAATCCAACATCATTTTTTCTTGCTTAACAGGATCCTTTTCACAAATGATTGTGTTGCGCAAATATAGTATTTTGAAAAATAAATTGTATATGTTTTTATATATTCTGATTCTTTCATTATCAGCTTTTATAATATTTTGAGGCACAATCTGTGTTCTAACATTTTCATCTCTAAAAACTACATCTAAATATTTTTGGTTTCTTTTCAAATATTCTTCATTAACCTTTAATATATCTGCTTTTATTGTTTCGGTTTTAATTTGCAAATCAGCTTTAAGCGTTTCAAGAAAACGATCTAACAAATGATTCGGCATTTTCTTTAGCAAATCACGAATTAACCAAAAAACAACCAGTACAACTGCTACAGGTAATATCTCTATAAAAAAATTCCATGTTGTACAAAGCATAAATTATCTCCTTGTAATAGGGTTATTTAAAATGAATGATACACACTCGTTACAATAATACATCTAACTCAATTCCAGCCTAACACCACCCACCACCGCTACCACACAATTTCCACCGCCTTTCCGTAGCCCAAAAGTTCATAATTTAGTAACCGCCGTGCGGCGACAATATTAAAAAGCAAAATCTAACGCCCCGTGCCGCAAAAACACGCGGCTCGCGGCGGCGGCTTGGCTTACGCCATGCCGCTTCAGTCCTCAACGAACACACCGCGCCGAAAACCCGTAGCCCTTGGCGTAGTTGTTCTCGTTCACGCGGGCGTTGTTCGAGATCACGTCCCGGAGGTACGCGTTGCCGCTCCCGTTCTCCGTGGCGCTCCACCAGATGCCGTAGGCGCCGGCGCCGTAGAAGGTGCCATACGTGTCGCGGCCGCCGGCAGGCAGGGCCGAAAATTCGTAATCATCCGTACCGTCCCAATCCGGCGCACGTGCTTTAAGTCTTGTACCAGCCATACTACTGCCACCTACCGCTTGAACCAAATTATTCCAGTCTTCACGAGTCGGCAATCGCCACCCCGCCGGACAAGCACTCATTGCGGCATCCCACGTGTATAATCGGCCATATTTTGTACAGTTAGATGGGTCATCACCATAACACCAACTATCACTCGTTGCGTAATTGAGATTCTGTGCCATCCATGTCAAATTACCTATTCTCACCGTCACATAGGTTTTCCCATCCCGTGAATCCTTAAAACTGTCATAGAAATTGGCAATAAGCGTTACATCGCTGGCTGGCATTATAAAGTTGATAATTGTTCTGGTGCTATCACCAATTGATACCCCGGCAGGCGTAACATTCCACCACCTGAACTTTTGACCATCCGGAACCGTTACAGTTACAGAAACAGGCGTACTGTGGCTAATATTTTGCAAGTTTGGAGTACGCGTTATAATTCCACTGCCTGCTGGGTCTACAGTAGTCGTAAGCTTGTACTCCTCACGCTCACCGCCACCGCCCGAACTTTCGCTGAACCTGCTTAAAAAATCATTCACCCCGCTGCTCTCCCCGCTCATCCCATCATCCCCGCACCCCGAAAACATCACAACCGCAACAACCGCTCCAGC
>WQRV01000124.1 GCA_009786575.1 Chitinispirillia bacterium
GCGGGCACACAGGCCCGCCCCTACGTTGGATTGTTGGTGTATTTTGCGGGATATTGTAATCCATGCGTTGGCGGGCGACCGGGGACGGTCGCCCCTACAGGCGTATATTAAACAACAACCGTAAATGTCCATAAACACAACGACAAATTCCCATTTTCCGCCCGGAACGCGGGCCGTGCCGCGTACGGGGTGTTCCAAACTTCACTGTACGAACCGGGTTCTGCAACCGTAAGCGAATTCTTCGGCGGCCGAGCTTTTAATGCAAGTGATTACATGCTCCCGCCCGTGCCGCAAGCCGCCTCTTTTCCCCCATAAACGGTATCACGCCGGCACAATGAGGCTACAAAACATTATCCCATAGTCTTTTGACCTTGACCTTTATTTTGACCTTATTTTTGACCTCGACTTTATCCCCACCTTTATATTGATATTTGGCCCCCCTATATCCTATAATATATCTAACCGACACCCCCACATCCTAAAAAGGAGCGTTGCAATGAATATCGACATTTGGGACAATTCGCCCAACATCGTCAAGGACATGAGTCTGGCCGACTGGGGCCGCAAGGAGATTGATATTTCCGAGTTCGAGATGCCGGGGCTTATGGCCATCCGCAAGAAGTACGCCCGCAATAAACCGCTGACCGGGGTACGCGTGTCGGGGTCGCTGCACATGACCATCCAGACGGCGGTGCTCATAGAGACGCTCAAGGCGCTTGGGGCCGACGTGCGCTGGGCATCGTGCAACATCTTCTCCACGCAGGACCACGCCGCGGCGGCCATTGCCAAGAAGGGCGTGCCGGTGTTTGCCTGGAAGGGCGAGTCGCTCGAAGAGTACTGGGCCTGCACCTTTAAGGCGCTCACCTTCCCCGGCGGCAAGGGCCCGGAGCTCATCGTAGACGACGGCGGCGACGCCACGCTCCTCATCCACAAGGGGTATCAGCTCGAAAAGGGTTCGCGGTGGGTGAACGGCAAATCCGGCAGCCACGAGGAAGAGGTGATAAAAAAGCTGCTCAAGGAGGTCCACAAGAAAAACCCCAAGCACTGGCACAAGGTAGTTAAGGACTGGAAGGGCGTTTCCGAGGAGACCACCACCGGCGTCCACCGCCTCTACCAGATGGTCGAGTCAGGCGAGCTCTTGGTCCCCGCCATCAACGTAAACGACTCCGTTACCAAGTCCAAGTTCGACAACCTCTACGGCTGCCGCGAGAGCCTGGCCGACGGCATCAAGCGCGCGACGGACGTTATGATCGCCGGCAAGGTGTGCGTGGTCTGCGGCTACGGCGACGTGGGCAAGGGGTGCGCCCAGTCTATGAGCGGCTTCGGCGCGCGGGTGATCGTCACCGAGGTAGACCCCATTTGCGCCCTGCAGGCCGCGATGGCCGGCTATCAGGTGGCAACGGTCGAAGACACGCTCGGCACCGGCGACATCTACGTTACCACCACCGGCAACGTAGACATCATCACCGCCGAGCACATGGCTAAGATGAAGGACCAGGCGATAGTTTGCAACATCGGCCACTTCGACAACGAGATACAGGTAGACAAGCTGAACAACTGGCCGAAGATAAAGAAGGTGAACATCAAGCCGCAGGTAGACAAGTACGTATACCCCGACGGCCATTCAATATTCCTGCTGGCGGAGGGGCGTTTGGTCAACCTCGGCTGCGCGACCGGCCACCCCTCGTTCGTGATGTCCAACTCCTTCTCGAACCAGACGCTGGCGCAGCTCGACCTGTGGAAAAACAAGGACACCTACAAGCCCGGCGTCTACATCCTCCCCAAGAAGTTAGACGAGGAGGTAGCAAGGCTGCACCTGGGCAAGATCGGGGTAAAGCTGACGGTGCTAACGAAAAAGCAGGCCGACTACATAGGCGTAACTGTGGATGGCCCGTACAAGCCGGGGCATTACAGGTATTGATTGAGTTTGGAGTTTGGAGTACGGGCGGCATTCTGCCGCCCGTTTATTTGAGAATTAAGGATTGTTAATGAAGATAACAGGTATCGGAATCTGCCCCCCAACCGGCGCAGCGTCAAACCCCAAGGTAACGCCCGAACTGCTCGCGAGCAGCCTTGCGCGTTACTCCCGTTCCAACAAGGGGTTAGACGCCATTTTCGCGTCCATAGACTGGACTGACACGGATAAATCCGTAGACTCGATATTCAAGTTCGTGGACTACGGCCACGCGAGCATCACCGGGATGACCGGCGGGATCGCCGTAGCCGTAGACGGGCTCTCCATGTTCCTCGCATACAAGATTTTCGAGATAGCGCAGCTGTGCGACGGGCAGGAATCGAGCACGCGCTACATCAAGATGGACAAGACGAGCGTACCGAGCGCCGGCGACGTTGGCATCCCCGAGAGGTGCGCGGCGGAGTGGGAGAGGTTAACGGAGCGGGCGCTTGAGGTCTACCGCGAGATTTACGATATCCTCGACGACAGGGTAAAGCGCAATCCCGACCTGATAAAGCTGCCGGACGGCATAGACCAAAAAGTCGTTGAGCGGCTGAGGAAAAACTACGCGCTTGACAGGGCGAGGTACCTGATCCCGTTCGCCTCCAAGACAAACGCCGCGTACGTGATGACGGCGCGCGTGTGGGCGGACACGGTCAGGGAGCTTGACTCGCTCCCCTACCCCGAGGCGAAGGAGTGCGCCGGGCTGATACGCGGGGAGCTCGACAAGTTCGTCCCGAGGATGACACGGCACAGTTTCGCGACCGACGCGAGCAAGAGCCAGGCCGACCAGATACTCTCGTACAGCATCAACAAGATCAGCGCGGACGGCGTTTGCATAAACAGCATCCCGGACGATGTCTACCTTCAGGTGCAAAGCGACCGCCCCGCGTTCCTGCCGAACCTGCAGACGACCGCCGGCGCGTTCGCGGGCAAAAAGAACCGCTACTCCACAGTGGGTACGACCGTGCGCCGCGCGATGGTGCGGGCCGCGTGGAACAACATGGCCATAGCGGAGCTGCGGGATTTGAACCGGCACAGGAGCGGGTACAGGTTTTCGCCGCTTTGCCCGGTCGGGTTTTACCTGCCGGAAGAAGCCAGGCATCCGAACGCAGACGGACTTTTGAAAGATTACAAAAAGCTGATTGAGTCCATTGCCTCGCAGTACAGGGGGGCCGACGCCTATGTATACGCGCTGCTGTTGGGGACGCAGGTCGCGTTCGAGCACTCTACGCATCTCGACAAATTCATCTACGAGATAGAGCTGCGGACTGGGATGGGCGCGCATTTCAGGTACGCGGAGCATCTGTCCAAAGCGTCGGCGCTGTTAATAGAGCAGATGCCGGAGCTGGCGCCGTTTATACAAAAAGGGAACGCGGAACCGGAATTTTGATGGAATTATTAGCCCCCGCCGGATCAGTTGAGGCATTCCACGCCGCGGTTGAGGCCGGGGCCAATGCCGTTTATCTTGGGCTTGAGGATTTCAACGCAAGGATCAGGACGAAAAATTTCACAGTACGCGATTTATCGGCGCTTCTCCCCTACGCTCATTCACGCAATACTAAAATATACGTTACGATGAATACGCTGATAAAGCAATCTGAAATTAAATCCGCCATCAATACCTTATATCAATTAGACCAACTCGGCGCAGACGCGGTCATCGTTGCGGATTTGGGGTTGATGAAGTTAGCGTCAACGCATTTTCCCAACTTGAGGATACACGGCAGCACGCAGGCGGCGGCGCATAACTCTTACGGTGTGGAGACGCTGAAATCGCTTGGGGCGAAGCGCGTCGTCCTCGCCAGGGAATTATCAATAGATGAGATCGGCGCGACGGTGAAAAAATCCCCGTTAACCGAAATAGAAGTATTCATCCACGGAGCGTTATGTTATTCTATCTCGGGATTATGTCTCGCCAGCAGTTTCATAGGCGGTGCGAGCGGGAATAGGGGGAAATGTACGCAGGTTTGCCGGAGAAAATTTAAATGTGTTGACGTTTCGCCATGTCATCACGGTAAAAAATGTGACAGTTGCGGATATTTTTTCTCTCCGTACGATTTACAGGCGGTAACCGCCATCCCCAAATTAGCCGCCGCCGGGGTAACGAGTTTGAAGATAGAGGGGCGGATGAAGAGCGCGGATTACGTACATACCGTCGTAAAGGCATACCGGGACGCGATAGACTTCCCCGGCGCAACAGAACTTGCGGTCAACGACCTCTGCTTTGACTTCGGGCGGGCTAAGACGATGTTCTTTTTAGACGGGCGCAGCGGTGAGAGCGCCATTGACCCCTCGCGGCCTTCGGGTACCGGGACTTTAATCGGAGTGATTGGCGGAATATCCGAAAAATCTATTACGCTGTCTACGGATATGAGGATTTTCAGGGGAGACCGCCTGCGCGTCCAGCCCAGGAGCGGGTTTGAGGGGATCGCGTGCAAGGTTGCGGATTGCAATATATCCGTGGATATTATGAAGATCGGGTTGACATCAGCAATAGAGTGTAATGTTGGAGATTATGTGTTTTTAATCGGCAGGGCGGATAAATCAACATCGCCCCAAAACACAGAACCCACCCGCAGTGGCCGCCCGAACGCCGCGCCAAACCACAAAAACATCCGCCCGAATTTCCCAAACGCCGGAAAAATCGCCGATGCCCTGAACCCATCCACAAACACAAACATCCAACCCCTAAAACCAAAACTCTGGTTCAAGGCAGATAATGTGGGATGGTTAGAGATTTTGAACGCATCCCCCTGTCAACACCTCATATTCGATGCCGATATCAACGAATTAAATGTACTGATCGATTCCCCCGGCATCATCAAAACGTGGCGTTCGCGGATATTCATCGCGCTGCCGCCGTTTATTGAGGAAACGAATATCCATTTCTGGCGTGATACCGTCAAAAAATGTATGGCCGCTGGATTGCAATCATTCGCGATATCCAACATCGGCCACCTGCCTCTTGTCAACAAGTCAAAAAACATAGCCGCGGACGCGCTCTTATGGTGCCTCAACCGGTTCACGCAAAAAGAGCTGTCCGCGCGCGGTGTAAGTAAGTTTGTCTACTCGTATGAGGATGAATACCTGAACATAAGGAACACGGCAGCTGACGCGGGGATCGCCCCTCTTTACGGCAATCCCCCGCTGTTCATATCACGGATGAAGCCGGGTATTGATAATGATAAGATAATATCCGACCCGCACGGCGGCAAATTCACCGTCCGCGCCAAAAACAATCTCTACTACACATTGCCGGAAACGCCAATGTGCCTGTTCGCGAAGAGGGAGAAACTGTCGTCCTGCGGTATAGGCGATTTCCTGATAGACGTATCATTCATCAACCCCGATTACGGGACCGCAAATAAATTAATAGCCGGATACAAGGACGGGGTACGTGTGGATAAGGGTTCGATATTCAATTTTAAGGCGGGGCTGCGATAAATAGGAATTTATCGTTGTGTTGGTGATTGTAATGTTTCGCGAAATTACACGCACGATTTTGTAGGGGCGACCGTCCCCGGTCGCCCGCAACGCATGGATTACAATATCCCGCAAAATACACCAACAATCCCACGTAGGGGCGTTGCGTGCAACGCCCTGCGATGCCGGGATTGCGGTATACGTCAAATCAAACGCTATTTCGCAATTCCGGCACGGGCGATCGAGGACGATCGCCCCTACGGGCATTATCGGTGAAAATTATCATTTAGCATTTATACGGGCGACCGCTCTCGGTAGCCCATACTTGAATCACAACAAACCGCCATTCGCCCAAAAATTGGTTGGCTGTTGCACGATGCTGTCAGTTACTGATACAACGTAGACTAAGCAGGTTCGTATTGTTCATATGTAATCTGGATATATACGCCGAATATACGTATGAAAGGTTCCATTGCCACGCATTCTGCGCATCGTCCTCCGTAGCGCTCCACCAGCGGGCATATTCACCCATACTGGAGCAGTAGCCGGAAGAAAAACAGTAGCCGCCCGGCAGAGCCGAGAAACCGTAGTCGTCCGTACCGCCATTACAATCACCCCAACCGCTTGTAGCGCACAACATTATTGCAGCTGTCAACGCATCACCAATAGTATTTATTAACGTCGTCCACTCCGCGCTACTCGGTACATGCCACCCGGCGGGACAAATGCCTTGAACTCCGCTGGGGCTTGCGGATGAACTCGATGCCCCGTTCATTACCGCAGACCAACTGTAAAGACGGCCGTAAGTACTGCAATTAGGCTCCCGCTTATCGTAACAAACGCTCCCGCTCGTCTCGTAATTCAAATTTTCCGCCATCCACGTTTGTGTGCCAATTTTCACCTTGCGATACGTTTTCCCATCTCGCGCATCCGTAAAAATTTCCGGAGTAGCCAGTGTGCTGGCCGCGTTCCATTTTGCGTACAGGTACATATTACCAGTTGGCAAAACCGATGCCCCGGCGCTGTAATTATTCCCCATGCCGGACGATTGGTCATTCCAGCCGCCGAACGAGTACCCGCTCCTCGTAAATTCGCAGGCGCTTGCAAACGTTACGCTGCTTCCCGGTTCAAAATATTGCGTCTGAGGTACGTTTCCGCTGCCGCCGTTGATGTCATAGGTTACGGTATATTGGACACCGCTGCCGGCAATCCATTTCGCGTACAGGGTAATGCTGGCAGTTGGCATAAATGGCTCCCCGGCGCTGTAATTGATACCGGTGCCGGACGTATTGGTATTCCAGCCGTCGAAGACGTAGCCTCCCCTCGTAAGCCCGTTGCCGCTTGCAAGCGTTACGTTTTTTCCAGCGTCAACATACTGCGGCGAGGGTGGAATTCCGTTGCCGCCGTTGCCGTTATAAGTTACGGTATACTGTTGCTTGAAGTTGGCGGTAACAGTTGCGTCCCCATTCACGATAACGGACGTACTCGCCGCAGTTGGATCGCTGATTTTGCCTTCGTTGCGATCTATCGACCAGTTACTGAACGCGTAGCCGCTTGCCGGAAATGCGGATATGCTGACCGGTGCTCCGGCGGTAATGTTAGGCAAGCTGCTTGCCGGTGTGGTAATGCCGCCATCTGCCGGATTACTGTTGACGGTAAGCGTGTATGTCCGCTCAAAATTGGCGATCAGCGCCATAGTGCCGTTCATGGTAACTACGAATGCGGAAGACGAGGAGTTTTCTGCCCCACTCCAACCGCTAAACTTGTAACCGGACTCCACCACCGCAGTAACAGTAACCGGCGTTTGGGGAGCGTAACACTCACTGTCCGGATTGCGGGTTATGGAACCTCCCTCGCTGGGAATTGCTGTTGTTGTGAGGCAGTATTCGTCGCAGATGCTGCCTGCCGGGACGGTTTTGCCGCCATCACACGGGATGTGTATTTCGTTATTATCGGTGCAGAGTTCGGTAGACGTATTGTATGCCTTGCCGCCGCACCTTCTGTGCATTTCGCCGTTATCGCAAAAATGCGTTACCGGGTTGTGATAATCCTTGCCGCCCAAGCACTGTGTTAGCAGAATGCCGGTTTCATCTTCGCATTTTTGATTGCCGGGGCTGTATGTCTTGCCGCCGCATTTACTGTACTTCGCACCGCCGAAACAAAATTCGGTCGCGCTGTTAAGCGGGGTGTACCCGTCGCCGCAGTACTCGGGGATTTTATCGCACGTGAAAACAAGCGTTGCAAGGATGACGGTCAACGCGGTGCGCCCGACGATTTTACCTGTGATTTTTTTGTTAGTTGTCATGTTATAGTCCACCCTGTTTTAAAAGAATATGTGAATGGTTAGTCCAGATGCCAAAAGTACCGCACCCGCGATATACGCGGCGTCGCGCCGCGTTTTTGCGCTTTCGGCCTCTGAATAACTGGTTTTATCGACATGCGAATTCATATTGCTGTTTTCGAGAACCCCGTACGCGGTTGCGCCCAAGCCCAAAACATCGAGGCTTATGGACGTGGTAAGGAGTATTTTCCTTTTGCGTTTGCGCTCTTTCGCCGCCTTTTCGGTTTCTATAAGATCGTAGGCGATGGTGCGAGCGACGCGGGTCATTTCGTTGGCGTCTTTCAAATTGCTGTTTGCCGTAACGGAGTTGATGATTTCCGCAGATACGACGTCTACCAGGCGCACGTCGAGGTAGTATGACTGCCGGCCCACGTTGTTTATGTTGGATATGCAGAGGTACTGTACACCAAGCTGCCTGCCGAGGTTTTTGATCTGGTCGTCGTCTACCGCGCCGCTACGCTGGTAGGTGTGCTCTATGGCGAGCTGTTCAAGGATGGCCTCGGTGCGGTCCACAGCCAGGTACCTACCGCTGGTAGTGATGGTTCTGGCGAGCTCGCCGCCAAGGATATTGTGCACGCCGTGGGCACCTTTGGGTTCCTCGCCGGCCATGTAGACGGCTACCGTCTGCTTGCCCGTGGCAACGGCAGGTTTTGGAACAGCGGCAGGTTTCGGGCCGGCCGCGATTCGTTCCCTGCCATCCATCATTACGTCTTCGGCTGTCCGGACGGGCGGCGGTTCTGGTACAGTAAGGCCGGCGGAACCGGCCGCAGACGGTACGGCCTCCGTAGCGTTTTCACCATCGGCACCCTTGCTATTGTCCGGCCCCGGCTCAAACACCTCGGCTACAGTGCCGGCAGACATTGCCTCCGCCGGATCTTGGGCGAGGATAGCGGCGGATAACGCCATAATAATGATTAGCATCCGTCTCTTCATTTAATAAAGACTCCTGTTTTTGAGGATATGGTGATTGATAATTTGCTGCACACAGGCACAGTGGTAAACCCCCTTGCCGGGAAACGGTATATGACAAGTGGATTTATCCCCTTGTGGTGTAGGGCAAATGGTAAAATATGACGAAGTAGTATATAAACAATCAATACAATAGCCAATAAAAAACAACGTAAGTTGTTGATTATAAAGGACTTTGTGTGTGGGGGGGGGGGGG
>WQRV01000125.1 GCA_009786575.1 Chitinispirillia bacterium
CTATTTCCCCAATGCTATTATTAACACCTCCAACCTGCGCTGACAATTTTTCAAGCGCGCTTTCCGTTTTCTTCTGCGCTACCGCCAATTCTTTCATCGCGCGCTCCGTCTCGGAGCGGCTTTCGGCCAAAGCGCGCTCGGTTTTGGCGCGGTACTCCGCTAAAGCGCGGTCCGCCTCGGCGCGGCGTTTATCGCCTTCGACCATCGACTGTGCCAAACTGTCTAATGTTCTCTCTATATCTGCTATTGTTGCCATACTAAATTATCCTTATTTTAAGTGTAAACGGTACCGCCGACCGCCATTTCCCTCATCCCCGAACCTGTTGGTTGTGTGCCATTTGGGCGCATTCCGGGGGGCTTGGTGGGCTGGGTAGCGTCTCAGCTATATAATATACTATATTATCGGGAGAAAATCAAGGGGGGCTGGGGCTATTTTTTCCTGTAGGCCGCGGCGGGGGCTGTTTTTGAGCATTTACGGTTAATTTTTGCGTATTTGCGGTGGGAAATATTATATTGGGATCATGCCTAAAAAGAAGATTTTGCCCGCCGCCCCGGTCTTTTTCGAGGGCGCAACACAGGTAATTGAGCGGGCGCGGCCGTTTGTCGCCCGGGCAGGGTTTGGACTGTTATTATTTGGTAATATCATATAATTTTATTGTCAATTAATAGCTACAACGTTTTGCTGTAAGTTATTGGATTGCAAGAAGATTGTCCGTAAACAATAAGGAGAGGGAAATCATGGCGGCTGGGGTATCGGATGGGATTGTTAAGGGGGTTCATGGGCGGGCGTTGTACTACTTTAAGGATAAAATTTGCGCGATTCCGCACGGGTCGGGCAAGGAGGAGGGTATTACTTCGTGGCTTGTTGAGTTTGCGAAGGGGCTGGGGCTTGAGTGCAAGCGCGGGGATGGGGTTGTCAACGGGAAGCGGACTTATAATGTTGTCATTAAGAAGCCCGGGACCTCGGGGTACGAGGGTGCGGATGCTGTAGTTTTGCAGGCTCATATTGATATGGTTTGCCAGAAGGCGGAAGGGTCGGCGCATGATTTTGATAAGGACCCTCTCCATGTTGTAATATCTGAAGATGGCAGGTACATATCGGCCAGAGATACAACGCTTGGCGCGGACAACGGCGCCGGCGCGGCGCTAATGCTTGCGGTTTTGGAGAGCGGTGATATTTCGCATCCGCCAATCGAGGCCCTGTTTACTACGGATGAGGAGGACGGGATGAGCGGGGCCATCGCGCTGCCCTCGGATGGGTTTATCAGCGGCAGGCGGCTGATAAATATTGATACCGAGGACGAGGGAACGCTGTGCTGCGGGTGCGCCGGCGGGGTCAACGCAAATTTCCGACTGCCAATTGCCTGCGAGCCGGTCCCTGCCGGGTCTTCGCTCGTGCGGATTGATATTTCAGGGCTGAAGGGCGGGCACTCGGGGATTGAGATTCATCAGGGCCGCGCCAACGCGCACAAGTTGATGGCGCGTGTGCTGCACGCCGTAAAGGATGCGTATCCGATGATGCGCCTCGTAAAGTTTACCGGCGGAGACAAGCGCAATGTTATCACGAGGCAGGCGGGCGTGGTCATCGCTGTGGATAGTGCTGGTACGGACGCTGTTACCGCGTTGATTGACGGGCAGAAAAAAATCTTCGCGCATGAGTACTGCGGCATTGAGTCCGGCATCAGCTTGAAAGCGGAGATTGTCAGGGATGCATCGATAACGCAGGTTTTGTCAATCTCGTCATCGGACAAGCTGCTCGCGATGCTTCTGGCGCTGCCCAACGGCGTTCAGGCTATGCACGGCAAGGTCGCGGGGCTTGTGGAGACGTCGTGCAATATCGGCATTGTACGTCAGGAGGCGGACCACATTTTTATTTGTTCGCTGATAAGGAGCTGCATCCGTACCAAAAAGCTTTACACCCTCGAAAGAATGCGCCTTCTCGCCGCCCTTGCCGGCGCGGAGTTCTCGTTTGACAGCGACTATCCCGATTGGGAGCCGAACCCGCAGTCCGATCTTCTCGCGCGGTTCAGGCGGGCGTACGAGAGCGCGTTTCCGGGGGCGGGTGATGATGGCTTGCCGGTTGTTGAGTCTGTCCACGCCGGCCTTGAGTGCGGGTATTTCTCCGAGAAGTTTCCGGGAATGGACCTGATATCATTCGGCCCGACGATAAAGGGGGCGCATACGATTGAGGAACGGCTTGATATTGTCAGTATGGAGAGGGTTGTACGATTATTGCTGACGGTGTTGGGTCAGATGGCGGGTGATTAAAACCGGTGTTTTCCGGTGTTGTCTGGCGGTGATTCTGCGTTACGGCAAGTCATGTCTTCAAAAAATTTTATTATTTTTGTCTGCGCCCGGGATTTCGCGAATATATATTATTCTATAGTATGGCAGGATTTTTCCGTCTACACCCTAAACAAGAGCGGGGTCATTATGTTGTCTATACGGTTTGTCAAGTGCGGTCTGGCGCTGCCGGCGTTGATTTTGGCATGTTTTCTCTTTGGCTGCGAGGGGCCGGCCGGCGAGAATGTGGTGGAGTGCTCCCTTGGATGGACGGACGGCGCACTTTTGGCTGACGATGCAACGGAGGGTAGCGGCGGCGCTGTTGCGGCCCATGCACCAGGCGGATGCACCCGCGATCTCCTTGAGGCCGCAGTAGACTCCTACCTGGAGGCGGTTGATAAGGGTGATTACACGCTGATGCCGCTCACCTTGAATGCCAAATACATCGAAAACACCAGGGACGCCCCCTACGGCCGGGACAGGACGGTTCCCTTCGGTACCGGTCTCTGGGAGGCGCCCATGAAGGTGGACTACCACATGAATCTGCTCGATGTTGAGCAGTGCGCCACGTTTACCGAGGTCATCGCTGCGGCGAACAACCCGCAGTACATCATCGGGGTCAAGCTGGTGGTGAACCCGGCCGGCCCGTCGTCCGTCAGGGAGGCTCCGAGGATGATAAAGGCCGCTGCGTCAGGCTTCGAGATATCCGAAGTCAACGCCGTGGTTACCCAGAAGGGCGACTGGCTGTTCAACGCGGATGACTATCTGAAGTACTCCAAAGCGGAGGACTGGTCGGAACTGCCGGAAAGCCAGCGCATTACCCGGGCCGAGCTGCTCAAGGGCGCGGAGGCCTACTTTAAGTACTTCAGCGACAAAACGGTAGAGGTGCCGTGGGGCATACCCTGCGCAAGGCTCGAGGGCGGCGCGTACACGGGAGACCGCCCGGGCGCGACCTGCAACGTCGGTGTCCCCAATCTCTCCATGAACATATCTACTATCTGGTATCTGGCGGATGTGGATCACGGGATGGTCGTGCTGTACGTCTTCTTCGGCGGCCCGGACACGCACCTGTTCAGGATTTTACCGTCGGGATACCGGTACATACATACGCTGACGGCGATGCTGGAGTCGAGTTTTCAGCCGTAGCGTTGTGATGGATATACGTTTTTGCAGGGGCGTTGCGTGCAACGCCCCGCCATGCCCGGGATTTCGGCAAATGTCAATTTTCAACTATAATCCTCAATTTGCCCCGCCATAATGTATATTTATCCCAAGCATAGAATTTATCGCCAAAACAGACACGAATCACCACATATAAGGGTCAATTGCCATGATAGACATTCAGAGGATACGGGACAACCCCGGGGAGATCGCCGCTGCGGCTGCCCGCAAGAAGTGCCAGGTGGATATAAACGCCGTGGTTGAGCTGGATAGCCGCCGGCGCGACATCATCAAGGAGGCCGAGCGGCTCAAGGGGGCCCGCAACAGCGCGTCGCAGGAGATCGCACGGCTCAAGAAGGCAGGGCAGGACGCTGAGGCGCTCGTTCAGGAGATGAAGCGGGTGGGGGAGACCATCAAGGGGCTTGATGAGGAGCTTGCGGGGCTGGAGCGCAAGCGGGACGAGCTGATGTCGCACATCCCCAATGTCCCCCACGAGTCGGTGCCGCGGGGGGACGGGGCGCAGGATAATGTCGTTGTAGCAGAGTGGGGAGAGGAGCCCGCGTTTGACTTTAAGCCCAAGGACCACATAGAGTTGGGGACGGCGCTGGATATTATGGACTTCCCGCGCGGGGCGAAGATTGCCGGGGCCGGGTTCCCGGTGCTCAAGGGGAAGGGGGCGCTGATGGAGCGGGCGCTGATCAACTTTTTTCTTGATACGCATACGAGGAAAAACGGGTACACGGAGATATTCCCGCCGTTTCTGACCAACCGGGAGAGTCTGTATGGTGTCGGGCAGCTGCCCAAGTTCGGCGATCAGATGTACTATATGGGGGAGGATGAGCTGTACTGCATCCCCACCGCCGAGGTGCCTGTCACCAACTTGCACCGCGACGAAATTTTTGATCCCGCAAAGCTGCCGGTAAACTACTGTGCGTACAGCGCTTGTTTCAGGCGCGAGGCCGGGTCTTACGGGAAGGATACCAAAGGGTATCTGCGCGTCCATCAGTTCAACAAGGTGGAGCTGGTGAAGTTTGTGGATCCTGAAACATCCTACGCGGAGCATGAAAAGTTACGTATGGACGCGGAGTCGATTTTGCGTGCGCTTAATTTGAAGTACCGTACGTTATTATTATGCGACGGGGATATGTCCTTTTCCGCCGCGAAGTGCTACGATCTTGAGGCGTGGGCGGCTGCGGAGGGAAAGTACCTTGAGGTATCGTCATGCAGCAATTTTGAGGATTTCCAGGCCCGCCGCGCAAACATACGGGTACGCGGCAAGGGGGGGGGAGACAACAAGCCGCGTTACGTCCACACGCTAAACGGCAGCGGTTTGGCGACAGCGCGCATCATCGTGGCGATATTGGAGAATTACCAGACGGCGGCCGGGACAGTGGCTGTGCCGGAGGTATTGAGGCCGTATATGGGCGGGATGGCGGAAATTACTGTCTGACAATTATTTAATCGTGGGATCTATAACAAGGATATTGCGGGATGTCCGAAACGTGCAAGCGCATTCTGTGGATCGACGACGAGGTCGAGTTCCTTAGGTCGCACGTGGTTTTTTTGGAGACGCGCGGCTACGCTGTTTCCACCGCGTCCGGCGGCGACGACGGGATCCGGCTGATACGCGGCGCCGGCGATCCGTTTGACATTGTGCTGCTTGACAAGCAGATGCCGGTGAAGAGCGGCGCGGCTACGCTCGACGAGATCAAGACGTACTGGCCCCATCTGCCGGTGATTATGCTGACCGGCTACCAGCACGCAGCCGACGCGGTCATGGAGAAGAAGTACGACGGCTACCTGACGAAGCCTGTGGACCCCGCCGCGCTCCTTGGCACCTGCAAGCAGATCATAGAGGGCAAGGAGCAGACGTCGCGCAAGTTCACCGGCAGGTATATGCGGGGCTACACAGAGAACAAGGCGCTTCTGGGCGGCGAGCTGAGCGCGTCGGGGTGGATGAACCTGTACACATCGCTTTCGCGGTGGGACCTTGAAATAGATGCGGCCGGCGAGGGCGTGCGGCAGATGCAGGCTGGGTTAAAATCCGACGGCGGCGCCATGTTCTGCGACTTTGTCATCGACAACTACGCGCAGTGGGCATCCGGGCGTCCCGGGCGCCCGCTCATGGCCGTAGACGTACTGGGGAAGGTAATAGGGCCGGAGCTTGCCAAGGGGCGCGGCGTTCTTATGGTCGTGCTGAGCGGGATGACGCTGGGGCAGTTTTTGGCAATAGAGCCGGTGATTAAGCGGATATTCTCGGTTACCGCAACGCGCTTCATGTCTGCGTTGCCCACGATGCCGAATTTCTGCGTCCCGGCGCTCTCCGCGGGGATGTACCCGGGCGCGGTAGACGAGCTTGAGCCGGGCGTGTTCGGAACCGGTGTTGGGGCGTGCGACCCGGTCGTGATGAAGCGGCTGATGCGCACAGCGCTTGAGCGGGCCGGGGCCGGCAAGGTCAAGACGCACTACGCGCGCGCCGACGGCGCAAACGGCAGGCGGCACCTGAAAGCGGCGGTTGACACGATGAAAAAAGCGCAGACATACGGGGTTTTGTTGGCAGATATCGTAAACAAGTTTACAGATACCCCCGCCGGTAAACAGCCCAAAGAGGCGCTGCCCGGCGACGCGGAGCTTCGGCGGATGATCGAGTCGTGGTTCGTTAACTCAGCGGCTCTTCTGGCGATGAGGGAAGTATGCAGCGACACCTGCACGGTAATTGTTACATCGGACCACGGGCACACTCGCTGCGGGCGCGCCAGCGAGATCTATGAAACATCGCGCGTGGGACCAAGCCTGCGGAACATGTTCGGTACGCGCATATCGGTTGACGAGAGGGAAGTGTTTATGCTTGAAGAGCTGCCGCATTTCAAGCTGCCGCAGTTAGCGCCGGGGACAAAGTGCCTCATGGCGCGGGAGAACTATTATTTCGCCGCGCCCGGCAAATGCGGGGGGAGCAGGAAGAAGAGCGTCAACAAACTTCAGAGCGGCGGGATATCGCTTCAGGAGATGATTATGCCGCTCTACGTCTGCCGCCCGTTCGGGAGCGGCGGCAGACAGCAGGACGAACAGCTGGCCGCGTTAATATAGCGATGTCTTGACGTAACATTATATAATGTATGGTGCAGGATAACGACAGGAGTGATGTATGATCACAAAAGTAATGAAGGTTATGCGTGAGAGGTCGGCATCGGTTGAGGAGACGCGGGCTTTGGGCGCGCGGCTCGCCAAGATCGCCGAGCCGGGCGACGTTTTTTCGCTCGACGGAAACCTTGGCAGCGGCAAGACCGAGTTTGTGCGCGGGTTTGTGGAGGCGCTTGCCGCCGGCGCCGGTGTGCACAGCCCAACATTTTCTATTGTCAACACATACAAAACGCCGAAGTTCCCGGTGCACCACTTCGACTTCTACAGGTTAGAGGACCCGCGGGAACTGGCGTCTATAGGATTCGACGAATACACAAGCGGTGACGGCGTCTGCTTAATCGAGTGGGGGATGATGTTCCCCGGCCGCATGCCCGGCCACGCGAAGGTCATCAGCTTCACCGAGGTAGAAGAGTCGGCGCGCGTTGTGGAGGCGCATTTTATGTTTTGAAAAAAATAAAATTTATTGTTAAAAAAAACCGCTTTCTGCCGATAAGCCGGATAGATAACCACTACTGCGTCCGCATTGCCAGCATCTGTTTTTCCCATAAAAAACCGAAAATTCACTGTTAAAAAAAAACCTTTTTTCCCGATAACATCTGTAGGGGCGCTTCCGTTGCGGGCAGGGGAGATCCGCGCCGGGGCAAACATCACTGTAACCCTCCGTCCGGTATCGGCTACTAAGACGCCGGCGGAGAAGTATCTTGAACGGAAAGGGGCAAGGGGCATTATGAAGATCGAATCTTATTCGGTGGGGATGTCGTCTACATCGGTATCGTCGAAGAGCCTTACGACGGGCCAAAAAACCACTATCAGCGGAAGAGAGGCCGCTCCCGTACCGCTTATGAGGCCGGAACTTTTCTGGAGCGGGCCGGGGAACAGAAGCCGCGGCATCGATATGCTCAGCCTCTCCCCGGAGGCGTTGGGCCTGCAGCCAAATCAGTCCGGTCAGCCGGACCGGTCAGACCGGCAGGACCAATCGAACCGGCCTGATCAGCAAAACGCCCCCTCCTGGACGAACAGACGCGATAACCAGTATGCGGTATCGGGACAGCTGAGGCACGGTATGGCCACGATAGAGCTGTCGGACAAGGACCGGTTCAAACTCACGCTGCTCGAGCGGATGATCGAGGCGCTCACCGGCAGAAAGTACAAATTCAATTTTCAGGGCGTCCAGTCCGGGCAGGGGCCAAACGCCGGGATGATACAGTTTGCCAGCTTCCCGCAGACGCAGGGCCAGAGGACGGGCGGCGAGGTAAGGACCACGACCGAGTCGTTCATAGAGTACCGTGAGTCGCAGCAGATGACTTTTCAGGCATCTGGCCTCGTAAACACGTCGGACGGGCGGCAAATACGGTTCGACATGAACCTCTTCGCGAGCTACGAGTTCGCGGCCTCCATAACCACAATAAGCGACCGCGCTTTCCAGCTCTGCGACCCGCTCATCCTCAATTTTGACGGCACACTGCCGGAGTTCACGAAAGACAGGTACGAGTTCGACCTGATGATAGGCAACGGCGCGCTTGAAAATATCTTCATGCCCACAAACGGCTCCGGCTTCCTCGCGCTCGACAAAAACGGCGACGGCGTGATAAACGACGGGAGCGAACTCTTCGGCGCACAAACCGGCAACGGCTTCTGGGAGCTTGCCGCCTACGACGAAGACGGCAACGGCTGGATTGACGAGGGGGACCCGGTTTTTGAGAACCTGAAATTGATGTTTGTGGACAAGGACTCCGGCGAGGCAATGCTGCTGTCGCTCAAGGACGCCGGCGTAGGCGCGATTTTCTTAGGCTCAGTCGCGTCGGAATACGAGCTCAAAGGATCAGGCAGCGATGTAATAGGCCAAATCCGCCGCAGCGGTGTCTTCCTGAACGAAAGCGGGACGGTGGGGTCGGTACACCATATTGATTTGACGTATTGACGGTGTTTGGTAAATGGTAATTTAGCGTAACTAAAATCAAGGTCAAAAGACTATGGGATTATGTTTTGTCGCCTCATTGTGCTGGCGCCATCCCGTGGTACGGGGGAAA
>WQRV01000126.1 GCA_009786575.1 Chitinispirillia bacterium
TCATCGTACAGTTTTGCGGTTAGGGTTGATATCAATACAGTTAAAAATAAATTTTGCGCGGATGCAAAGGTGTTGATAATGAAGATAATTGTAGCACAGACAGCCGGGTTCTGCATGGGCGTTAAGATGGCCGTTGACCGCGCGCTGGAGCTTTCCGGCGACCGCCCCGCGCCGATCTGGACGCTCGGGCCGCTGATCCACAACAGCCAGACAATCGACATGCTGCGCCAGCGCGGGGTAAGCGCGCTCGATGAGGGCAGCCTCCCGTCCCAGCCGTCCGCCCTCCTTATCCGCGCCCACGGCGTGCCGCCCGATGTTATGGAGAAGTATAAATCCCTCGGCTATGAGATTGTTGACGGGACCTGCCCCAAGGTGAAAACGGTGCACAGGGTGATTGAGCGGCACCGCAATCTGGGGTACGAGATCGTCATCACGGGGGACGAGGGGCACGCGGAGGTTATAGGGCTTCTCGGCTACGCGGGGGACAAGGGGCATCTCATACAAACGCCTGATGATGCGGAGAAGCTGCCCCGGTTCGGCAAGGTGTGTTTGGTATCGCAGACGACATTTGACCGTGCGCTGTTTGACGAGATCGCGGGGAAGATAAGGGACAGGTACAGCGGCGGCGATGTCATTGTCAAGAACACGATCTGTTTGGCTACGGATCAGCGGCAGGACGAGACGAGGCGGCTCGCGCAGTCGGTTGACGCGCTTATTGTGGTGGGCGGGAAGAACAGCGCCAACACGCAGCGGCTTGTGAAGATCGCGCAGGAGTGCGGGGTGCACACGCAGGCGGTGGAGACAGAGGAGGAGATAGTGTGGGAGCCGCTTTCCCATAGCAAGACTGTGGGGGTGACGGCGGGGGCGTCTACGCCGAACTGGATGATCAAGCGTGTGTGCGACCAGCTGCTGTTTTTGAGCCAGACCAAGGAGAAGAACGCGATGGGCGCCGTAATGCGGCTGCTTGACATCATGGCGAACCTGAACCTGTTTGTGTCTACCGGGGCGGTGGCGGCCTATTACGTTTCGTGCGTTATGCAGGATATTCCGTTTTCGTTTGCGGGCGGGGCTATCGCGCTGTTTTACTTTATATCGGTTTACCTGTGGAACAGTTTGACGAGTTTGAAGAACACGCTGCATCTTGATATATCAAAATATAGATTCTATAACAAATATCCGAGGCTGCTGTTTGTTTTGTCGGGCGCGTGCATCCTGGCGGTGCTTGTGATGGCGCTTTCCGTCAAGGAGGACAGCAGCCGTCTCACTTTCTACCTGATGCTGGTTGCGTGCCTGGGCGGTTTGGCGTATCACATGACGATTGTCCCGCGGAGTTTGCGGGGGTTGTTCCCATACAAGAGCCTGAAGGACATCCCGTCGTCGCGCGATTTGTTTGTGGCGCTTGCCTGGGCCACGGTGCTCACGTTTCTGCCGCAGGCGATACGGGGCGAGCTTGCGGTTCATCCGGTAACGGCCGCCGTCTTCGCCATCATTTTTGTGCTGAGTTTTTTGCGGTCGCTGATATTCGACCTGCGCGACATAGAGGGCGACCGGATAATGGGGCGCGAGACGCTGATTACAATAATCGGCGAGCGGCGCGCGCGCAAGGCCATATTCATAATGATATGCGTCTGCGCGGGGCTTTTGCTGATATCGCCGGCTGTCATGGGGCGCAGCTACCCCGGGACGATGCGGTTTCTGTCGCAGGTGCCGGTGTTTGTCTACGCCGCGGTGTTCGTGCGCCTAAATGCGGGGATCAGGCCGCACCACTCGGCGCTGTTCTGCCTTTTGGCCGACGGCCTGTTCTATCTTGCCGCATTCGGGGCGTTTGTGTTGTCTTAGCTACTCCCCTAAGTACCCGGTTACGCTGGCCTGCACCGCCCACGGCAACCCGCCGTATTTCTTGGTTGTCTCCGTGAACCCGAAGTGTCCGCGTATACCGGCGAGAATCGCGTCGCTTACGGCAACGCCGGCGCCAATGCTTGCGCCTATGGCGAAGACGTTGAGTTCGGGCCTTTCGAAGGCGGCCTCGTTAATGCGGAATATGCTGCTGACGTTGAAGCCTATCTGCGGGCCGATCTCAAGGTAGAAAGGCAAGTTAGCGATTTCCCCGGCGTTAATGCGCAGCATGACCGGTATCTCGATCGCGGCGGATCCGAACTCCGCGCTGTAGAGCCGCCGGTTTTCTTCCCGCACGTATTCGGCGTAGGAGGTGTAGGCGGAGATCTGTGCTTCGCAGGTGAGGGCCAGGCGCCCGGAGAGTTCGGATGTGTAGGCGAGCCCCACCCCAAACGATATGCTGGCCCCCAGCCTCAGCGCCTTATTATCGATGTTGTCGCCGAAGATTTCGGCCTTGAGCGGGATATCCTCGTACCAGCCCATACCGCCGATGCCCAGCCCCACGCGGATGCCTAAACCGGCAGGCAGGTCGGGGAGCGGCGCTGCGGGGCGCACGGGCTTAACCATCTCCACAGGTTCCGCCGCCGGCGCCGGTACGGCCTCCGGTTCGGCAGCGGCGCTCCCGGCGGCGGGTGCCGCGGGGGCAATGAGCGCCGGCAAAACCGGTGCGGGCTGCGCAGCCTTTTTGGCTTCTTCGCTCTTCTTTGCGGCTTCGGCGGCTTTCTTAGCTTCCTCAGCCTTTTTTGCCTCGTCCGCTTTTTTAGCCTCCTCGGCTTTTTTTGCGGCTTCGGCGGCTTTCTTAGCTTCTTCAGCCTTTTTTGCCTCTTCGGCTTTCTTAGCGTCCTCGGCCTTCTTAGCTTCTTCTGCTTTCTTAGCTTCCTCAGCCTTCTTTGCCTCTTCTGCTTTCTTAGCTTCCTCAGCCTTCTTTGCCTCTTCTGCTTTCTTAGCCTCCTCAGCCTTCTTTGCTTCTTCTGCTTTCTTAGCTTCCTCGGCCTTTTTTGCCTCCTCTGCTTTCTTTGCGTCCTCGGCCTTTTTGAGTTCCTCGGCCTTCTTAGCGTCCTCGGCAGCCTTTTTGGTCTCTTCCACCTTCCTTGCCTCTTCGGCCTTCTTATCCTCTTCGGCCTTTTTGGCTTCCTCAACCTTTCTGGCCTCTGCGGCGATCTTGTCCTCTTCGGCTTTCCGCGCGTCTTCCTCGGCCTGGATGGCTTCCATCAGTTTGAGGGCTTCGGGGGGCAGCTCGGCTTTTGCCGGGGCCGGAGCGGGTTCCGGGGCCGGGGTCTTAGGCGCGGCGGGCGGTGGGGCGGGCGGCGCGTTTTTGGCGGCTTTTTTGGCGTCGGCTTCCGCCTTTTTAGCCCTTTTTGCCTCAGCCGCTGTCGCTTTCTTAGCGTCGCTTTCGGCCTTCTTAGCCTTTTTTGCCTCAGCTGCGGCTGCTTTTTTAGCCTCGGCCGCAGCCTTTTTGTCCTCATTTGAGGGCTTTTCGCCGGCGGCCGGCGCCGGCGCGGGTGCAGCGGCGGGTGCGGCTGCCGCGGCAGCGGCCGGGTGCGGTTCGGAGGCAGCCTTCGCTATCGCCTCAGAGTCCGGCTCAATCGGCGCCATGAGCCTCTCCCAGATCGGGGTATCGGCCGAGACAGCCAGTGAAACGCAAAATACGGCAATAAACGCGCGGATTAGGGATGAACTTTTCACGGTATAGCACCCTTTTTGTAGATAGGTTAGTAATGACATCGTAACAGTTTTACAGATCCCCCCTTTATACTGCATATTCATAATATATGTCAGCGGCCGGGGCTGCGTCAAAAAAAAATAAAAATTTACCGGCGCCGGGCGGCGGATGGCCGGCCGCCCCTCCTACCGGTCCTCGCAGCCAGCGACACGATGTAAAGCCCCAGGGCGGCGAGGACGATTGTCGCCCCGGCCGCGGTTGCCATATAGTAGGAGAGTATCAGCCCAAACAGGCACGATACCAGCGATATCCCCGCCGCAAAGAGCACGTACCGCTGTATGGATGAGGCAAAGTTCCGCGCCGCCGCCGCCGGGAGGACTAAAAGCGAGCTTATTACGAGGATGCCGATCCACTGCACGGCAATGGTAACTATGAACGCCACCATCATAGAGAAAAACATGTCGTACCGCTTGGTGCTAATCCCCCGGCTGCGGGCTATCGGCTCGTTGAAACTTATCAGGTACAGGCGGTTGAAGAGGAAAAACCATATTATCAGTGCGGATAACAGCGTCGCCCCTATCATCAGCAAATCGCCGGTGTTGATGCTTAGCAAATCGCCGATGAGGTAGCGCGAGTAGCGGGCAAATCCGCCTTGACGCGAGAGAATCACGATTCCGAGCGCCATCGACCCGGTCATCACTAAGCTGATAACGGTATCTGTGGGGACGCTCCCCGCGCGGCGCAAAAATGATATTGCACAGGCCAGAAGGAGCGCGAAGATGAGCATGGACGGCAAGGGCTGCGCAATGCCGAGCAGCGCACCTATCGCAACACCCGTAAGCGCGGCGTGGCCCATAGCGTCCGAAAAAAAGGCCATGCGGTTGTTGATGACAAGGCACCCCGGCAGCGCAAACAGCGGGGCGAGGAGGAACACGGCCAAAAGCGCGTTCTGCATGAACGAGTACTGCGCCCATTCAAATGGGAGAAGGCTGCAGAGAGATGCCCAGATGTCAATCATCAGTTTGCCCGCCCTTCATTGTGATGGCTGACGCTGCCGTCCGACACCCGTTCCTCGATGATGACCGTCCCGAAGAACTCCCTGACCCGCCCGTCCCGCAATACCTCGCCGGGTGTCCCGCCGCATATCACCGTCCTGTTAAAGAATATCAGCCTGTCCGCGTATTTAGCCGATCTTGACAGGTCGTGCGATACCATAACTATTGACAAATCGTATTTCGCGCGAAGCTCGCTGATCATCGCGTAAAACAGGTTAAGCCCGGAGGCGTCGATCCCGCTTACCGGCTCGTCGAGCAGGAGAATGTCGGGGCGGGGGGTTAGCGCTAACGATAATATGACGCGCTGCAGTTCCCCGCCTGACAGGCATCCCAATTTTCTGGATATCAGATGCGCGGCGTCAACAGCGCCAAGAGAATCAAGAGCGGTCTTGCGTACATTCTTATCCCTGAATAACCACCTCGGCCGCGATGTTAAGCTCAGAGCGAATAAGTCCTCAACAGTCATCGGAGCGGCTGGGTCAAACGCTATCTTCTGGGGGACGTAGCCGATGCGCGGCTTCACCCGTTTGTTGTTGTCGTCGCCGTAGTGATGAAAAAATATCTCCCCCGTAAACGGCATCTCACCGGCAATAGCTTTTAGCAATGTTGTTTTTCCAGCGCCGTTTGGCCCGGTTATCACAGAAAATTCCCCGCAATGAAAATGCAGGTTGACATTGTCAATAATAGTGGTATTGCCGGATGATACGGAGAGGCTGCTTATCTTCGTGCAGCACCCCCCGCATGTTGATGATGTATGTGCCGGTGCCGGAGGTGTTGATAATTCCGCCATAATTACCTCAGCGCGTCCTTTAATACGGAAATATTTTTTTCCATTGCACGGATATACGCATCCGAATCGTCCGGCCCCGCGGTAATCATGTCTAATTCAAACATCGGCACGCCTGTTTTATCGGAGATTACCTTTGAGATGGGGGAGCGGCGGCCCTGTTCCGTAAAGATCGCCTTTGGTTTTTCCAGCTCTATGAGTTTAATTATCCTTACGATCTCCTGCGCAGCCGGTTCTACGCCGGGTTCCTGCTCTACAGTTACCGCCACCGTCAGCCCAAAATCCATCGCAAGATACTCGAACCCGTTGTGGGTGACCGCTATTTTTTTATTGTTGACGGATGAAAAATCAACGTGTGCTGATTTTTTTAATTCTGTCAGCCGGTTGACGTACCGTTGCGCGTTATCGGCATAGATATTCGCGTTGGCGGTGTCCGCTGCCGATAATCCCGCCGCGATGTTTTTTATCTGGGCGATGTGGTTTTCAACGCTCATCCACGTGTGCGCGTTTCCGCCGCTATCATCTGTATGGTGTTTGTGGTGGTCGTGGCCGTGATAACTGCCGGTGCGCGTGCAGTTCGGCATGAGCGTTATGCCTTCGCTCGCGTTGACGACGGCCAAACCGGTATTCGCCGCAGCCGCCTTGTCCAAAAACGCGTCCATCCCCCCGCCGTTGATTATCAGTACCGCGGCCTTTTCGATCAGCATCGCGTCGGCGGTAGTCATCTGATAATCGTGCAAACACCCGGCTGTCTCCGGCGCCATATTAACAACGCGCACTCCCGGGACATTCACGGCGATGTTGAGCGCGGCGATGTACATAGGGTAAAACGATGCGGCGATGACCCTCTCATCAACACCCGCCATCTCCGCGCCCCCGCCGCCCTTTTTATCGGCGCATCCGGATATCGCCAGCGATATTAATAATGCCGATGATACGTATATCACCGGCATAAACAGTTTTTTCATGTGTCAATACGATCCGCGCGTTAATGATAGATAATGCCGGTACTGCCGCTTACTCGCCGAAGTCGCGGAACCCGCCGAACCCGCCGGAACTGCCGGATCCGCTCGAACCGCTTGAACTCCCGGAACTGCCTGATTTGCTCGACGAGCCTGAACTGCCCGAACTGCCGGAACCGGCCGAACCGCCGTAGCTGCTCGAACTGCTTGACCCGCTCGAACCGCCTGACCCGTCGAGGATTCTGGATGCCGCAGTACCGCCCGATCCGCTTGAACTGCTGGAACTGCTTGGGCTGCTGTAACTGCTCGAACTGCTTGACCCGCTCGGACTGCCAGACCCGTCAAGGATTCTGGACGCCGTGGAACCGCCCGATCCGCTTGAACTGCTTGAACTGCCGTATCCTGTGGAACCGCTCGAACTGCCGGAAGTGCCGAGTATGTCGGATATGCCGGAAGCGCCGGCCGAACTTGCCGGCTCCTCCTTCTCGCCGTCATCGTCGCCGAGTATCTTGCTGAAGTCCGGCCCTGCCGCGGAGGCCGGCGCCGGCTTTTTGGTTCTTGACGAGGCCCTCGCCTTCCTCTCGCGCCTGGGGGCCGGCTTGATCTCCGGCATCGCGAGGGGCATGGGCGCACCGCCCTCAATCGCCGTTACAGCCTGCTTCGCGATCACCCTCAGCTCCTGATTTTTGTCCTCGTCGGCCATCTTCTTGAGCCTCGGCAGCGCGTTCTTGGCCTGCGGGCCGAGACGGCCAAGCATGTAGACTATCGCCCCGCGCAGGTCGTCGCCCCGCGCGATCTCAATGTTCCTGATGAGCGACGTGACGCCCTGGCCCTGCATGTCTAAAAAGTGCGAAATCACCATCTCGCGGATCTTCTCGTCCTCGTCAATCAGCAGCTTTATCATTATGGGGATGCAGTTGGTCGGGAAGGGGTTGAAATCGTGCAGGGCGTTCACCACCGCGCGGCGGACGTCCAAGTTCTCGTCCTCTATACCCATGAAGATGGCGTTTACCACACCCTCCTCGCGCGGGTCTGCCTTGCCCAAAGCGTAGTAGGCGTACACCCGCACATCGTCGTCCTCGTCGCGGGTGGCCTTGAGGATGACCGGCACCAGCTTCGGATCCCGCGGCGCCGCCCGCAGTTCCTTAGCCGCCGCCCGGCGCTCATCAACGCTCGCGCTGCTCATGCGCTTGTCGTACATCTTGTGCGAACCCCCGCAGGCGCAAAGCGTGGCAAGCGCCAAGCAGACGGCGGTAAGGGCTAACCTCTTAATTATGGCCATTTTACGCATCCTTTCGTTTGTATTTGTCCCCGCGCCCCGGCCCCAAACAGAAAGGAGGCCGCACACGTACATATATCTAAAGATACATACTGTACACTAAACTATGCAAATATTTTAGCTTCGCAATAATCCCGCCCGGAACCGCCCGGTTTCGCATTTGGGCAAAAAGCCGTTCGCGTTTTCCAAAATGGGGATGGGCGGGCTCGGCTTGCTCGGGAAAGTTAAGGGCGTAACCTGATAACTGCGACTGGCTTACTCATAACCACCGCACGGTTTCGGAAGCCCCCGCACCCCGCAGAACTACGAAACAGCCCCCGTTTGCAACAACCCCAATATCAATGCAGTCAACTTCTCAACATCACCGTCAATAGTACCCGACATATACCGCTCGTATACTTCAATATTATCAGGCGGATTCAGATTAAGGGTATAACCCTTCTCCAAGGCGAGAATGCGTATAAATTCGCGCTGAGTCCGGCCATTGCCCTCCCTGAATGGATGAAGATAATTTATGTTGTCAAGCAACACCGCCAAACATTCAGCCAATTTAGGCATTTCTGCCGGAGCGACTTTCCGGTACTCCGATATAAGAGTATCAATATGGGCAACCCCCCTGTCAAAATATACTGTCGAAAAAAATGGTTTGCCCTGCTTGCTTATCTCTACAGTTCTTTTTTGCCCCGCCCACCGGTATACGTCCTGAAATAAATAACGATGTATGTCTAAAAGCGCTCCGGCATCACGAATAACAAACGCCTGCGACTCAAGCTCACCCGTCCGCTTTACAACCGCGGCGCTCTCAAAAAACAGCAAGGCATCCGGGTCGGCAATATCAGCCAAATTTTTCAAAACTCCCGTATCGGGGCCGGTATAGGCATAGTCCGGATCAACATACTCGTAGGCATTACGCATAAGCCCCCTCTTTGGCCAGCTGCGCCACCTGACCAAGAGCAATCTTGCCGGCCAA
>WQRV01000127.1 GCA_009786575.1 Chitinispirillia bacterium
GGATGCGGTATCCTCACGTTCGGCGAGATGCACAGCAATCAGGGCCGCTCCGATATGGTAGTAACCTGCCGCGGCGCTACGTGGGTCATAGAAATCAAAGTCGCCGCAGAGGGTGAGGACTGCCGGGCGAAAGCGGAAGAGGCTATGGCGCAGTTGAGCGGGAATCAGTACGCCGATCAATACAAAAACGCGAAGAAACTGGCCATAGCCATAGACGACAGCACGCGGCAGGCCCTGGAGTGGGTTGAGGGGTAGCAGCTTGGATGTATATGCTAATATACATTATGGCCGCGGATGATCACCGCAAAAAATTGAGCCGGTACGCCGCCGGGTTGAATTTTCGGTTCCACGCATCATCCCCTTAATTTCGCGAAGGATATGTTGGGGAAATCGGCGCCGTGCGCCGCGTCCATGAGCTGGATGATTTTGTCGTAGAGCACCCCGTTCTCCATGCCGAGTGTTATGTCCTCGGCGTCATCGGCGTAGCTGTAGCGCTCCTTGACCTGCATCAGTATGTTCTTAAACTCGTCATACACCGAGAGCGGCCTGACGTCAAAGTCGGCCGGATCCTTCACTACGATCCGGCGCCGGGGGTTGGTTACCGCGTATACCGTGTCGCCCGCGCTCACGCCCCGCAGCGCGTAGCCGTTCTCATCCGTCAGCATCTCGCCGAACCTGGTGTAGGGCACGGTTATGATGTCCCGGTTGCCGTCCACTGCGTAGAGGTGGATATCAAAGCGCTCGTGTATGGTGAGTTCCCTGCCGGTGGCGGGGTGCAGCGGCATTTCTCCGGGAGTGTATTCGACGAGCGTGTCGAGCGACCCGTCCCGCGTGACGTAGCGGTGAAACTCCTTATAGCCGATGCCGGGCATGTAACCGCCCTTGCCGCCTATCGTTATGGCCTCGCCGGTGACGACCGCGGTGAGGTTGATTTTCACAGGCTCATAGTCGTAGCCGTAACGGCCGCCAAGGCAACAGCCGCAGGACTGGGGCAGCCTGACCTCAACAGCAGCCACAGTGGCGAACTCCGCGGCCACGACAAGCATGGGGATAAGCACGACCATCAGGTTCATAAAGACCTTCATATCGATGTCGGCAGGCTCGGCGCTCTTACTTTTCAGCCGGTTTTTCATTCGTACATCCTCCGATTATGGAATTATAATAATATACTGTAATTATGCCAACACGGCCGGTTTTTCCGCCGCGTCTTCTGTATATTAAATACCGTAAGGGGGGCAAAAGTGCCACCGGAAGATGAATTTTTTTGTTTTACTCCCGGATCTGCCCATTTCCCCTGACAACCCACTTGTACGTAGTCAGGTCCTCAACGCCCATAGGCCCGCGTGAGTGCAGTTTGTCCGTCGATATCCCGATCTCGCAGCCCATGCCGTACTCGCCGCCGTCCGCGAAGCGGGTGCTGGCGTTGACCATGACGGAGGCGGTGTCTACCCTCGCTATAAACGCGCCGGCCTCCTGCGGCGACTCGGTGACGATGCTGTCGGTGTGGCGTGAGCCGTATTTGTTGATGTGGCCGACCGCGCCGTCAACGCCGTCAACAGTAATAATTGACAAGCGCAAGTCAAGATATTCGTCGTACAGGCATTTTTCATCGACGACCTGTATCTTGCCGGACAGTTTTCTGCTTTCCTCATCGCCAAACAGCGTTACGCCATTGTTGATCAATGTATCGACTATATCCTTTTTCTTCTGTAAATCGAGACCCGCGTCAATCAGCAGCGTCTCCAAAGCGTTGCAGACCCCCGGCCGCTGCGTTTTCGCGTTGATTACTATCGGGACCGCCTTTGCCATGTCGGCGTTTTTCGATACGAAGATGTGGCATACGCCCTTGTAGTGCTTGATTACGGGGATGCGGGACTTCTCGACGACCATCCGTATCAAACTCTCGCCGCCTCTGGGGATGATGAGGTCGATCTCCCCGTCCCTCTGCAGCAGCAGTTCCACCGCCGCCCGGTCGGTCGTGGGGATGAACTGCAGTGCCGCAGCCGGCAGCCCGGCCTCCTCAAGCGCCTTCGAGAACAGCAGGCAGAGCGCGCTGTTTGAATGGAACGCCTCCGACCCCCCGCGCAAAATCACCGCGTTTTTGCTCTTGAGGCAGATGGCCGCCGCGTCAACCGTCACGTTGGGCCGCGACTCGTATATGATCCCTATTACCCCGATGGGCACGCGCATCTTCCGTATATCTAACCCGTTAGGCCGGATTCGCCCGTCGTACAGCTCCCCAACGGGGCTCTTGAGCGCCGCGACCTCTTTGAGCCCCCTGATCATCCCCGAGATCGTCTTGTCCGACAGAGTAAGCCGGTCGAGCATGGCCGCCTGCAGCCCCTTCTCCCGCCCGGCCGCCAGGTCTTTCTCATTCTCCGCCTGCAGCCGCACCTTCTCCGATTCCAAGTACCCGGCCATCGCCAAAAGGGCCCTGTCGATACTCTCCGCCGCCTGATTCTGGATCAAAAGCGAGGCCGCCCGCCCCTTCGCGGCAATATCCACAATTACCTTTTCCATCTCACTCATACGCCCTCCAATCGGTTATTATTTAATCGTGGAACCTGTAATCCGCCATAAATATAATACATAATCATCCGGCACGGCAATAAAATAGCATTTTAAAAGATAATCCCAAATAAAAATTTAGATAAAAACAGCTTTTTTTGCCGTGACCGTATATTATATTGCATATTATACTGTAATCTCGATCGTCTCGCAAGATAGCGGACGGACGCTTGGGGAGTCCCGTCGCAACGTTCCTATCGGCACAGCAAAGCAAAGGTGGCGGAAATGGCCTCATTTCCCGTGGAAATTGGTGTGTACCGTCGGAAAGCGCGTTTGCCGCTTACGTTTTTTGCGGCCGCGCTTCCGGCTGTTGTTTTGGCTTTTGTCATTATAGGCTGTTTGGGGGGGAATGGTGCGGGTTCGGATTCCGGGGCCGGCAGCACGCCGGTTCCGCTGGGGTCGTACCGTGAGATTCCCGGCATTACGGAGGCGGAGATCGCCGACATTGAGGCGCTTAAAGAGCGGTATGCGGACAGCGTGCTGTTCTACGGGATGATCTACAGCACCGAGGCGTTCATCGGCAAAGACAGCGCCGTCAGCGGCTATACCGCGTTAGTCAGCCGGTACATGAGCGACCTCTTCGGGCTCAACATCAGGCCCGCGATTTATGAGTGGGGGGACCTTTTGACCGGGCTCAAGTCGGGCAAGGTTAGTTTTACCGGCGACATGACGCCGTCGGAGACGCGCAGGCAGGCGGGCTACTACATGACCCACATGCCGATTGCCACACGGTCAATCGGTTATTTCCGGCTCGAATCAGCCGAGCCTATGACGAAGATCAAAAGGACGCGCAAGCCGCGCTACGGTTTTTTGGATGGGACGACTACCGTCAATGCGGTTATATCTACCCTTCCCTATGAGGTTGATACGGTTTTTGTGCATAACTATAACGACGCCTACAGTATGCTTCAAGACGGGCAGGTAGACGCGTTTTTCGATGAGAGCAACGCCGAGGCCGCCTTCAGCCCCTACAACAATGTAGTCAAGCACGCCTATCTCCCTCTGATCTACGAACCGGCCTCCCTTACTACGCAGCAGCCCAATCTGGCCTCCATCATCTCGGCTATGGACAAACTGCAGAAAAGCGGCGGGCTCCAGTACCTGAACTACCTGTACTCCCTTGGGGAGCGCGAGTACATGCTGTACAATATGTACTCGAAGCTGACCGAGGAGGAGCGGGCCTACGTGAACCGCAAGCCCATCGTGCGGCTCGCGGTCGAGTACGACAACTACCCCATCAGCTTCTACAATGAGAATGAGAGCCAGTGGCAGGGCATTGCGCTCGAGGTGCTCAAAGAGGTCGAGAATCTCACCGGCATCACGTTTAAAGTTTCCAACGACAAAACCTCCGATTTTGAGGAGCTTAAGGGCGCGCTCGAGAGGGGGCACGCATCGGTAATCACCGAACTGATACGCACGAGCGAGCGCGACGAGAGGTTTATATGGCCGCACACGCCAACCATGGAGAGCAGGTACGCGCTCATCAGCAAGGCCGGCCACCGCAACATAAAGATAAACGAGATTTTGCAAAAGCGCGTCGGCATACACAAGAGCACGGCCTACGCCGAGCAGTTCCGGAACTGGTTCCCGAACCACCCGGGCGTTGTGGAGTACACGAGCACAATAGACATGTTCGAGGGCCTTGAACGCGGCGAAATAGACCTGGCCATGTCGAGCCAGGCCATGATCCTCGCCGTAACCAACTACATGGAACGCCCGGGGTACAAGATAAACGTGCTGTTCGACCACGCCTACGAGTCGCTTTTGGGGTTCAACAAAAACGAGGCGATTCTTTGCTCCATTGTTGACAAGGCGCTGCAGCAGATTGAGCTGGGGAGCATCACCGAGCTGTGGATGCACAAGACCTACGACTACCGCATCAAGTTAGTGCAGTCGCGCTACCCGCTCTTCATTACCGTGTCGCTTCTGCTTTTGTGCGTTGTCATCCTCTTGTCGCTGCTGTTCAGGAACACGCGCAACATGGAGAAGAAGCTTTTGGTGCTGGTGGAGAAGCGCACCGCCGAGCTGGAGAAACAGAACAAGCTGATGGAGGCGGTTACGCAGAACTACAAGGGGGTGATCTGGAGCGTAGACAAGGACGGCGTCATCACGATGTTCGACGGGCGGTACCTGCGCGAGACCCTGCACCTCGAACCGTCGTTTTTAGTCGGGAAAAACATAAGCCTCGCGCGTGAGCGCAACCGGCACCTGAATGTTATCGACAATGTGGAAAAGTCGCTGCGCGAGGGGCCGCTTAACTGGCTGAGCAACATAGACGGCGGCACGTTCCGCTCAAGCACAACGCCCATCCGCGACGCCGACGGCAACATCGTGGGCCTCGCCGGCAGCACCGACGACATTACCGAGATGGTGCGCCTGAGCGACGACCTCGAGGCCGCGCTGGAGGCGGCGAAAACGGCGAGCCGCGCGAAGTCGGCATTTCTGGCCAACATGAGCCACGAGATCCGCACGCCCATGAACAGTGTAATCGGCTTCTCCGAGCTGTCGCTGGACTACGAGATGTCCGACAAGCCCAGGGAGTACATCGGAAAAATACTCGAAAACTCAAGGTGGCTCCTGCAGATCATAAACGATATATTAGACGTATCCAAAATCGAGGCGGGAAAGATGACGCTCGAGAGCATCCCGTTCGACCTGCACGAGATATTCGTACTGTGCCGCACGGCTACGATCCCCAAGGCGCAGGAGAAGGGGCTGATGCTCCACTTCTACGCCGAGCCGTTCGTTGGCAGGAGTTTGGTCGGCGACCCCACGCGGCTGCGGCAGATATTCATCAACCTGATCTCCAACGCCATCAAGTTCACGAACATCGGCACGGTAAAAGTTTCGGCGACGGTGTGCGACATGGGGGATAACGATGTTTCGGTGCACTTCGAGGTGCGCGACAGCGGCATAGGCATGACGGCGGACGAGATGAAAAAAGTCCTCGAACCGTTCGCGCAGGCCGACCACAGCACGACGCGCAGATACGGCGGCACGGGGCTTGGGCTGTCTATCATAAAAAGCTTCGTGGAGATGATGGGCGGCTCGCTCGTTGTGGAAAGCACCCCCGGCGTGGGCACCAAGTTCAGCTTCGATATCAGGTTCAAAACGGTGGAGATGCGCACCGAGGCCATGGACGCGGGCGCGGATATAGACGGCAAGGACGTCGAGCGGCCGATGTTCGAAGGCGAGGTGCTGGTCTGCGAGGACAACCACATGAATCAGGAGGTAGTGCGCCGGCACCTGGAGCGCGTGGGCCTCACGGCGGTGATCGCGGAGAACGGCAAGGCCGGCGTAGAGATGGTCAAGGCCCGCAAGGATAGCCGCGGGAAGCCGTTCGCCATGATTTTCATGGACATCAACATGCCGGTGATGGACGGGCTTGAGGCGTCGGCGCTCATCATGGAGCTCAACACGGGCATCCCGGTGGTGGCTATGACCGCCAACGTGATGTCGAGCGACCGCGAGCTGTACCACCGCAGCGGCATGCACGACTGCGTTGGCAAACCGTTCACCTCGCAGGAACTGTGGCGCTGCCTGCTGCGGCACATAAAGCCCGTCAAATCGGTAAATCAGGACGATCCGTCGTCGCACTACGACGACGGGCTGCTCACGGAGCTGCGGACCATATTCGTCAACAGCAACCAGCGCACGTTCGGCGATTTCGTGAGCGCGGTAAACTCCGGCGACGTGAAGCTGGCCAACAGGCTGGCGCACACGCTCAAGAGCAACGCGGGATCCATAGGCAAGTCCGCCCTGCAGAAAGCGGCGGCTGAGGCTGAGAAACTGCTGGCCGACGGCAGAAACTCGCTGTCGCAGGAAAATATAGACAAGCTGGAGAGGGAGCTGAACGCCGTGCTGCGGGAGCTTGCGCCGCTGTTCAGCAAAGACGACGCCTCATGGGAGAGCGCACCGCAGACCGGAGCCGCGGTTGAGATCCCGTTTGCCGGGGAACTCGACGCGCTGCTGCGGAAGGGCAGCCCGGACTGCCTCAAGTTCACGGAACAGCTGCGCGCCATCGGCGGGTGCGAGAGGCTTGTAAAACAGATCGAAAATTTTGATTTTGACGACGCGGCCGCCACCTTTGCCGCGCTCAGAAAGAATACGGAGCGTAGCAATGGATGATATCGTAAAAAACAGCATACTCGTTGTAGACGACGAGAAAGCAAACCTCGTCTTCCTCACCCGCGTGCTGGGCGAGAAATACGCCATCTACACGGCGAAAGACGGCGCGTCGGGAATACGAAAGGCGGCAGAGCTCGTACCCGACCTCATAATGCTCGACATCCTCATGCCGGACATGAGCGGGTACGACGTGCTCAACGAGCTGAAAAAACAAGACGCGACGCGCGACATCCCAGTCATATTCATAACGGCGATGAGCTCCGACGACGAAGAGGAGAAGGCGCTCTCGTACAACGCGGTTGACTACATCAACAAACCCTTCAAGCCGAATGTGGTGAAGCTGCGGGTGCGCAACCAAATACGCATCGTAAACCAGGTGCGCACCATAGAGCGCCTGAGCATGACCGACCAGCTTACGGAAATCCCCAACCGCCGCAGCTTCGACAGCCGCCTGACTATGGAGTGGCGCCGCGCCATAAGGGAAAAAAAGTACATCAGCCTGCTGATGCTCGATGTAGACAAATTCAAAGCGTACAACGACACCTACGGCCACCAGCAGGGCGACAATGTGCTGCGCGCGGTAGCGAAATCGCTTGAGCAGGACATGATGCGCCCGGGCGACTTCGCGGCCCGGTGGGGCGGCGAGGAGTTCGCCGCGGTGCTGGCCTGCACCGACCTCAATGGCGCCATGCAGGTAGCGGAACGCATCCGCGCCAACATAGAGGCCCTGCGCATAACCGTCCCCGGCACCTCCGACGTAGCGCCGGTAACGATAAGCATCGGCGTAGAATCTATGATGCCCGACCAGAACAGCTCGCTCGACCTATTCATATCCGCAGCCGACAACGCGCTCTACGCCGCAAAAAAAGCTGGCAGGAACCGGGTCTGCGGGGCAGGGAAGTAAATTTAATTTGGGATTATGTTTTGCCGGCGCATTATAAGGTCAAAATCAAATTATTATGGGATTATGTTTTGTTGCCTCATTGAACAGGCGTGATACCGTATACGGGGGAAAAGGGGCAGCTTGCTGCACCGGCGGGAGCATGCAGCCCAAGGTTTCACAACCGGCCTCCGAACCATTCGCACCAATAGTGCAACTCGCCGCCCGGCATCAGTAAAGTTCGCTTCTGCGGTACGCGGGTAAGTCAACACAACAAATCAAAGTCAACGGCAATGCCCCGTACCGCAAAACACGCGGGTCGGGGCGGCGGCTCGCAATTGCTGCGCTATTGCGGGGCCGCAGAGTCCCGAACACAACGCACGCTAAGCAGGTGTGCCTTGTAGCTGTTGCCCCTGTCCACGTAGCCGTTGATGTAGCTCATGTCCCAGTACCAGGCGTCGGCCGCGTCAAACTCCGTGGCGCTCCACCAGACGCCGTAGTAGCCGGCACTGAAGAAATTGCCGCCGGTACCGCCGTAGCCGCCAGGCAGGGCCGAAAAGCCGTAATCATCTGTACCGTTTACATTATTATACCACCCACTCTTAGATCTCAACTTCGTTCCTGCGTTATTATCATAATTTCCCGGCGCATTAGAATCTACATACTTCACAAGAATCTCCCATTCCGCATCACTCGGCACATGCCAGCCTTCGGGACAAACTCCGCGAACCCCGCTGGGACTTGATATTGAACTTGACGCCACGTTCATTACCGTTGCCCAATTATACAAACGACCGTAAGTGTTACAGTTGGACTCTTGCTTACTGTAACAAACACTACCACTCGCGTTGTAATTCAAATTCTCCGCCATCCACGTCTGACTGCCGATTACCACCGTACGATACGTTTTACCATCCCTTGTGTCCGTAAGCGAGCCATAGTT
>WQRV01000128.1 GCA_009786575.1 Chitinispirillia bacterium
GATTAACATGATTAAACGTCAAAAGATAACGTCAAAATCACCGATAATCCGGGTTTTGATAACGATAATGCCCGTAGGGGCGACCGTCCCCGGTCGCCCGCCAACGCATGGATTACAATATTCCGCAAAATACACCAACAATCCCACGTAGGGGCGTTGCGTGCAACGCCCTGCGATGCCGGGATTGCGTAATACGTTGAAATCAAACGCAATATCGTAATTCCGGCGGGCGATCGGGGACGATCGCCCCTACAAAATTGTTTTGTTTTTTATCATCCATTACAACAATAAATTATCATTTGCCGAAATTCCGGGTATGGTGGGGCGTTGCACGCAACGCCCCTACAAAACCGTATATCCATCACACCGCTAACCCCCAATTTATCGCCCAGAGCATGGTGTTTTGACTTGTCCGCGTACCGTAGAAGCCAACCTTCTTTCATGCCGGGCGGCGAGTACCCATTTCGGTGCGAATGGTTCGGCGGCCGAGATGTGAATGCATGGGTTGCATGCTCTCGCCAGTGCCGCAAGCCGCCTCTTTTCCCCTGTGAACGGTATCACGTTTGCACAATGCGCCGGCAAAACATAATCCCATAGTATTTTGACCTTGACTTTGACTTTAACTTTGACTTTGACTTTTATTTTGACTTTGATTTTGATTGTAACCTCCCGCCTCCCCGCAAAAAAACCCTAATACCTCGCCCCCGTAACCCAATTCCGAACCATCTCCGTGCCCAACAGTTTCCCGATTACCCTGTATTGGGAGTCGTTCAGCGGGTTTCTGCCTTCTAAGGGTTCGGAGATTACGCCTATGGCATTGCCGCTGCCTGATACTTCTCTGTAGTAGCTTGAGTGTACGAAGCGCAGGGTGCCGCCTGATTTGTAGATGTATCCGATGTGGCAGTCGAGGCCGGTGAGGTACAGGCCGTCGCCGTTTTGGTTGATGTAGGCGATTACTTCCGACATTGGGCGGTTGCTGAAGCGTTTGATGCCGGTGCCGATTTTTACGACTACGTTTTCCGAGGCCGCCTGCGCCCACTTGACGAGGGGGATTTGGAATCCGGCATCGGTTAGCGTTGTTGTGACGAAGTACCCGCACGCGATGGCGCCCTGTTTGGGGGTGCGTGTGGTACCGTAGAATTGCCACGGGGTGCCGTACCAGTATGGGAAGATGGTATCGCAGATGGAGCGGGTCAGGTACTCCTGGGCTTCTGCCAGTATTGCCGCGCGGTCTTTTGCGGGGGCGGCGTTGTAGCGTTCGGAGAAGAGCTGCCGCTGTTCGCTTATTTTGGCTATTTGCGCTTCGTAGCCGATGGCGGGCTGCCGGGCAAGAGCCGTGCAGGTGTATAATAATATCAGCAATATGAAGACGGCGTATGGTTTCATGGACGGCAGGCTCCGCTTGCTGGTTGGGGTGATCCTGCATTTCTTCTATATTAAAGATAATACAATAATCTGGAAATACCAAATGATTTTTTATAATTCAAATTCCGCTACCAGTACATTTCCGCCGTCCCTCTCGGATCTTGGCAGCTGCAGCGTCAGAACTCTGCGCTGTTCGCCCTTGTCGGCGTATTTGGTGTAGATTTCCGCCATAACTGTTGCCGGGCCGGCCGCCGCGAATTCGCGGGCGCTGAAATAATTGACGCTAACCAGGTACTTTCCTTTCATCGCGTTCTTCAGGAGGAACTGTTCCGGGCCGTAGCCGCCTGTGTTGTCTGCGCTTATGCGCCCGCCTGCCGGTGTACGGGTACTGGAGAAAGAGCACTCATTGCCGGCCGGGTCTTTCACGTACAGGTCTATGTCGGTGTTGTCCATATTCCAGTTTATTACCACGCGGAGGTCGATGGGGATGGGTATCAGGATGCGTTTGTCAATTTTTGACGTATTTAATTCAGGTTTTTGGGCGATCAGGCGGTTAATTTCCGTAACGATGACCTCGCTTGTTCCGCGGCAGCGGCTGACGGTATTTTCCGGGTAGTATCTTGTGAGCGTTCCGTAGAGCGAGTCGAGGGCGGCCTGCGCCTCTCCGTTGTCGGCAAGGGCGAGGGCGTAGTCGCGGTAGCTCTGCGGTTCCATTGGGCGCCACCGGAGTACCTTTTGGCACACGAATTCTTGGAGTGCGTACTCTCCGTACTCTTTAAAGTGGTAGCCGAGTAGCCGGTACAGGGACGCGTTTTCGAGGTCCAGTTCGGCGATGGATGTGAGTACGCACAGCGCGGCGTCTTTGTCGCCGTGTTTGTAGAACCAGGCCGCCATGTTGAAGTAGAACTCAGGCGAGTTGGCGTGGCCGTCTCTTATTTTCAGGTATGTCAGGTAGTCGTCCGCTGTTTTGCCGGTCAATTTGTTGAGATACGGCTGATTATTTTTCTCCGCCGGTTGTTTCGTGCGTTCGACCTTGACTTTTGCGGCTGTTTCTTTCAAGCTGCCGTCCCTGAACTCGCCTTGCGTATTAAGGCCGCTGCCGCCCATAAGGGCGCCAAGGACATCACCGATTCCGCCGGCGCTCCCGCCGCCGGAGTTGAGGCCGTCCACGCCGGTGAAGGCTGCTTTGATGTCGGCTCCGCCGGAGCCTCCGCCGCCAAAGCCGGAACCGTAACCTGAGCCGTAACCGATACCGGCAGCGCCTTTGCGCCCAACGCCGCCGCCGGATTTGAGGCTGCCCACGCCGGAGATGATGGTATCGATATCTGCGGCGAGACCGCCGCTGCCGAAGACATCGGTTGTGGCAACGCTCTTGCCTCTGGTCTGGCCGGTGACGATGCCAAGAACGCCTGTATGCGTGACGGCAGCATTGGCGCTGCCGGCGGACCTGCGTAATGCCGTATCCGCGGCGGCTGTCCTGCTGCCGGATTTTGCCTCCGGTTTTTCAGGCGCCGCAGCGGCGAAAAGGTCGGTCACCCCCGATTGTGTTTTTACGGCGGTATTTAAAGGTATGGCAGGAGCGATGCTTTCATACTGCCAGCCGGTTTCGCTTTCCGCTTCGTGGTGTTTGTCCGGAATGGGGTATTGTTTTTTTTGCGGCGCGAAATTGGCGCCTCTCCATTTTTTTACATTCCCGGCGTCTGCAACAGCCATATCAAGCAGGTTGAATTCCCTGCTGCGCCGCCGCTTGTCGAGACTCTTTATCATGCGCCGGTATTCAGCCCGCAGCGCCGGTTCGGACGCGGGCGGCTCGATGTTATAGTGGATGTAGTCGCTTATGAGCTCGAGCACAATGAACGAGGTGCTGCGCGTAACGATGCCGAATTGCTGTCCGAGCGCGGTGAGTTCGGCGCGGTTCTTCTCGTAGTTAAGGTCGAGTTCCGAAATCTTCTTCTGCGCCCAGATTTTGTATATGTTGCCGTGATTGCCCGCGTTCTTCGCGTCCAATTGTATTTTTATCCTCTTTTCAACTTTATTCCCGAATCCGAAAAGCAGGGTGAGTTCGGCATTATTTGTTTCGGATATCCCCGCGACAGAAAAGCTGCCGTAGACGGGCGTTGCGATGCCGGGGTATATCTCGGTTACGGACGCAGCGCCCTCGGTTCCCAGAAATTGCGGCGTTTCGTTCAGGAACTCGCTTTTTAGTTTTGCGGATGAGAGTGCGTTGATGTTAATGAATTTGCCTTTTGTCTTGCCCGCGATAAGTTTCATCGCGCTGTAGTCGGCCTTTGCGGATGATACGATGCAATGTATGGGGCGGTCTCCGGCGGACTTTTTCAAAAAATCGGCATCGCTTAAAGTTGATATGCCGTCAGAGAAAAACAGTATCTCATTTCCGGTGATATTTTTCAGGCTGATCTTTGAAAAATCGGTGCCGCCGTCATAAACCGCCATCTCCAAAACGTCTTTCAGCCCGCTCCAGTTCCCGTTCGTAACCTTATACGCGCCGCTTGCCGCGCTTTTATTGACAACTTTTCTAAATGTATTGCTTAAAAAGTAGAGGTGGACGTCAGCATTTTTCTTCTCCGAAAAGAGAGCCGTCAGCGCTTCCGTTTCGCGCTGCAGGTCACGTTGCGTTCCGCTGAGCGATACGTCCCAGATAATTGCCAGCTCATCGCCCCACTGTTTTTTACGCGTGCCCATATCAGGCGCGACCGATGCCAGAAAGTAGTAGCTCCCCTGCGCGGATTGCATCATAACCTGCGGGACCCCGGCCGCCGCTGGCAGCGCGAAGTTCAGGGCGCGGGCGGGGCGGTAGTTTTGGCGCGAGAACGAGGCGACATAGTTCTCGCCGGCCTTGTCGAAGCGGATCTCATTGTCATCATCAGGGACTACCGGCTTTTGGCTGCCTTTCCAGACGGTGGCCTTGACGGAGAATTTTTCGAGCGGATTGGGGTAAGCCAGAGGCAGGCGGTAGCGCAACGACTCTTTTTCGAGAGACAGCTCCTCCTCGTACCCTATGGAAATCGTGCGCGAACCTTTGGCCGGGATGGGGTATATGCGCGTGCGGAAGTTGTTGCCCTCCACCCGTTCGAGCAGCCCCGGGTCGACCTGACGGCGCTGTATCTCCTCAAACACCTGCGCCGCCCGCGCCTTTTCCACCGGTACGGCCTCGCGCATCTTGCCATTGATATCAAGCGCGTAATGCGTTACGGTGCGGCCGTCGGGCAATGGGAACGTCAGTTCCCCCTCTAAAATGCGGTTAGTCTTGTTCCGAAAGACCATCGTGTACCGTGTAGACGCAATGTTTCCAGTTACCTCTACCGAGATATCGAGCGATTGCAGGTAGACGCTGGGATCTTCCTTGCCGCCGATGTTCAGGGCCGGCAGTTTCGCTTGCGGCGAGAACGTCTCCTCGGCATCCGCGTCAGGCTCAACTGCGTCCGCAGCGGCAGCGTCTTGCCGGGGATCTTCATTTTTTGTGTCCTGTGCGATTGACAAACCAAACGCGGCAAACAGAAATATTGTCATAATCGTAATTAATAGAGGTTTTGATGATTTCATAACAGGTTCCATCCTCAAATTTTAGATTATTGTATCAAAGAAATCAAAATTCAAACTCCGCTATCTCTACTTTGTTGCTCTCCTCGTTTCTCTTTGCTTTGGAGAGCTGCAGCGATATGACTTTGCGCTGTTCGTCCTTGCCGGCGTATTTAGTGAAAATTTCCGCGAAGATGGTTGACGGGCCGTTATCGGTAAACTGATTGTCGCGGTAATAGTTTACGTAAACCTGATATTTCCCCTCTATCGCGCGTTTGAGGAGGAACTGCTCCGGGCCGTAGCCTCCGGTATTGTCTGCGCTTATGCGCCCGCCGATTTTCGTCAGTTTGCGGTCGAAGTAGCATTGTTCGCTTCGCGGGTCTTTTACGTACAGGTCGATGTCGGTGTTGTCCATGTTCCAGTTTATGACCACGCGGATGTCTACGGCAATGGGTATTAGCAGGCGCTTGTCGATTTTTGACGTATTCAGCTTTGGGTTTTGGGCGGTCATGCGGTTGATTTCCGTAACGATGATCTCCGCCGTCCCGCGGTTACGGTCGGCTATACTTTTCGAATAGCGCCTTGTGAGCGTTCCGTAGAGCGAGTCGAGCGCGGCCTGCGCCTCACCGTTGCCGGCGAGGGCGAGGGCGTAGTCGCGGTAGCTCTGCGGCTCCATGGGGCGCCACTCTATTACTTTTTGGCATACGAATTTTTGGAGCGTATGTTCTCCGTACTCCCTGAAGCGGTAGCCGAGCAGCCTGTAGAGCGGCGCGTTTTCGAGCTCCAGCTCGGCGATAGAGGTAAGTACGCGCAGCGCGGCCTCTTTATCGTTATTCGTATAGAACCAGTCGGCCATATCAAAGTAGAAAGCCGGCAAACTGATATACTCGCCCCTTAATTTCAGATACGTTTGGTAATCCTCAGCTGTTTTTCCAGTCAGTTTTTTCATATATTCATTATCGTTTTTAACCTGTTTGATTTTAATGGACGGCCGGGTGCCCTTCGCGTTAGCGGAAGAGTCGGTGTGGAGTGAACCGTACATCTGGGGCACAACGTTAACGCCCCCGGAGCCGTCCAGAGAGCCGCACATGAGAAAATCGGGGCTGCTGACGTGCAATTCGCTGCGGTTTGTGCCCTGCGAAGGTTCGGGGTCAAAGTAGGTATTCCACCATTTCTTTACGGTATCGGCCGCCGCAACCGCTTCTTTGAGCAGATTACGGTCCTTCGCGTGACGCGAGTCGGTACGCTTCTTTAGCCTGCGCGTATACTCAGCGTGCAGCGCGGTGTCGGAGGCCGGCGGCTCAATGTCGTAACTGTCGTAGTCTTCGACAGTCTCAAGCACGATGAGCGAGGTGTTCCGCGTAACGATGCCGAATTGATGCCCAAGCGCCGTGAGCTCGGCTTGATTCTGATTGTAGCGCAAGTCGAGCTCCGCGATCTTCTTCTGCGCCCAGACCCTGTATACGTTTCCGAGATTGGTAGCTTTTTTCGCGTCTAACGTTACCTTTATCCGCCGTTCAACCTTATTGCCGAAGCCGAAAAGCAGGGTTAAATCCTCTTTATTTGCCGATGATATGCCCGCTACCGAAAAATTGCCGCGGACGGGCGTGGCGATGCTTGGGTATACTTCGCGTACCGTATTTCCGTGCTCCATCCCCAAAAATTGCAGTGTCTCGTTTAAGAGCTCGTTTTTTAGCTTTGCGGACGACAATTCGTTGAGGTTAATGTATTTGCCCTTTGATTTGCCCGCGAGCAGCTTCATCATGCTGTAATCCGCCGCCGCGGAAGAGACGATGCAGTGTATGGGGCGCGTAACGTTGGTGTTTTTCAGGAAGTCGGCATCGCTTAGTGTCGATATTCCGTCGGAGAAGAATAAAATTTCACTTCCGGTAATGCTGTCCGGCTTGATTTGCGAAAAATCGGTGCCGCCGTCAAAAACTGCCTTTTCCAGCACCCTCTTTAATCCGCTCCAATTTCCGTTGGTAACTTTATATCCGCCGTCCGCGCTGTTTTTGTTGATTACCTTTTCTAACCTGTTGTTCAAAAAATAGAGATGGACGCCGGCGTTCTTCTTATCCCCGAAAATAACGTTCAGCATCTCCAGTTCGCTTTGCAGGTTTCTCTGCAGGCCGCTAAGCGATACGTCCCACACGATCGCCAGCGTATCGCCCCATATTTTTTTGCGGCTCCCCGTCTTCGCGGCGACCGATGCCAGAAAATAGCGGTTCCCCTGCGCCGACTGCATCATCACCTGCGGGATGTCTTCGGGCGCGGGCAGCGCGAAGACGAGCGCGCGGGAGGGCCGGTAATTCTCGCGGGTAAGCGCGGCGGCGTAGTTCTCCCCGGCTTTGTCGAAGCGGATTTCGCTCTCGTCAACGGGTATAACCGGAGCGCTGCCGCTCTTCCAGACGGTAGCTTTCACCGAGAAATTTTCTATTGGGGCGGGGTAGGCCATAGGCAGGCGGTAGTATAAGAGATTGTTTTCCTGAGACAGTTCCTCTTCGTAGCCGACAGAAATAGTGCGCGTCCCGTTGGCGGGGATGGGGTAGACGCGCGTGCGGAAGTTGTTGCCCTCGACCCGCTCGAGAATGCCGGGGTCTATCTGCCGCCGCTGTATCTCTTCGAACACCCGCGCCGCCTTGGCCTTGTCGGCGGGCACGGCGTCGCGCATTTTGCCGCCTATGTCGAGCGCGTAGTGGGTCACGGTGCGCCCGTCGGGCAGCGGGAAGGTCAGCATGCCCTCCAATATGCGGTCTGTCCTGTTCTTAAAGACCATAGTATAGCGCGTGGAGGCGACGCTTCCCGTCACATCCACCGATATATCGAGCGATTGCAGGTAGACATCGGGACTCTCCTTGCCGCCGATGTTCAGTACGGGCAGTATAGCCGCCGGCAGGCCGGCCTCCGAAACGGCGCTGTTCCGCTCGGCGCCCTGCCGCCCGCCGTCTTGCGCCATTCCCGGCAAAACCGCCGCGCCCAACAGAAACGCCGCCGCGGCGGCGGTCAAAAACGATTTCGGTGATTTCATATAAACAGTCCGCTCCATACCCATTAAATACTACATGCGGCCAAAAAGTGCCACTGGAAAGTGAAATTTTTTTTGAAATTTTGTGCGCCGGAGTGTATATTATATAAGATCCAATGGGCTCTTTTGGCCATACTTCTAAGACAGGAATTATAATATGAAAGTCAGGCTGTTGCTATTTATATTGATGCTTTTCTGCTGTGCGGCCTTTGCCGGTGACCTGCCGGTGACCGCCGTTTACGTAACGGGGGATGTTTCCGAGAGCGAGAAGAGCGCGCCCGGCACGCGCATGGCGGCGTTGTTGGCCAACAGCGGGCGTTGCATGGGCATAGAGCGCTCCGGCGCGTTTCCGGCCGGGATTGCCGGGGAGCAGGGGACGCGGCGCAGCGGGGCGGTAGACGGCAGCCGCGTTGGCGAGCCGGGCAGGCGGGTTGGCGTCAAGTTCGCCTGCATTGCGGCCATCGCCCCGGCCTTTTGGGTCTTGATTGTGCCGGCGGCGTGCGCGGCGGTTGCCGTAACTGCAGCACCGGCAAGCATCATTTACTTGACAAGAGGGAATTGCCC
>WQRV01000129.1 GCA_009786575.1 Chitinispirillia bacterium
GTTGAAATCAAACGCAATATCGCAATTCCGGCGGGCGATCGAGGGCGATCGCCCCTACAAAATCGTTTTGTTCCCGTCGAAACCGTATATCCATCACACCGCTAAACCCCAATTTCCCGACCGCTATTAACCGTATTTTCCATTAAATCGGGTGTTGAGCATAAATTAGGCTCTACTCCCATTCTATTTGGTAAATGGGAATTTTCACCAATAATACCCGTAGGGGCGACCGTCCCCGGTCGCCCGCCAACGCATGGATTGCGTTATACGTTGAAATCAAACGCAATATCGCAATTCCGGCGGGCGATCGGGGACGATCGCCCCTACAAAATCGTTTTGTTCCGTCGAAACCGCATATCCATCACACCGATAAACCCCAATTTACAAATTTTTGATATATGATGATATAATACCCAGTATCTCCTCTGTCAACTCATCCCGTCCCTTTGCCCCGTCCAGCAGTTTTATTTTGTTGGGGGAGGAGTTCGCGGCGGCCAGGTATCCGTCTCTTACTTTTTGGAAAAATTGCGCGCCCTCGCTCTCAAGCCTGTCCTTCCCCTTGCCTATTTTGGAGAGGCGCTGTTGGGAGAGTTCTACGGGAATGTCGAAGATGAAGGTTATGTGCGGGGATATTCCGCTGGCGGCGAAGTTGTTGGTGTTTTTTAGAAAATCTATGTCCAGTCCCCTGCCGTAGCCCTGATATGCGAAAGTGGCCTGTTCGAAGCGGTCACATAGGACTGTTTGCCCTTTGTCAATCGCGGGTTTGATTATCTCGCGCATGTGCTGTGCACGAGCGGCGAGGTAGAGGAGGCACTCGGTTTCGGGGTACATCCGTTTGTTATCGGGGGATATGAGAATCTCGCGGATTTTTTCGCTGATTGGGGGGCCGCCGGGTTCACGGGTGATGAGGATGTCTGCGCCGCGGGCGCGCAGAGCCTCTGCCACGCGGGCCAGTTGGGTAGATTTGCCGCAGCCGTCGATCCCTTCGAATGTGAAAAAAAAGCCTTGTCCCATAATTTACTCGCCGGCACCGCAGCATTTTTTGTATTTTTTCCCGCTGCCGCAGGGGCAGGGGTCGTTTCGGCCAGTTTGGGGGCCTACTCTGATTGGTTGTTTAGGGCCCGGCTGCCCGCCGTCTCCGCCGCGGTTTGTCATGAGTTGGGCGGGCATTCTTTGGCGGACTGCGTCCGGCGATGTTGACGACGGGCCGGTGGTGAATGAGGCTGAGCTGTCGTGGACCGTGCGTGCTCCGGAGAACGCAGTCGAAACCGCGCGTTCCGCTTTTTCTAAGCGGAAGAGGTAGCCCGACACCTCTTTGGCGATTGCGGAGCGCAGTTCGCGGAACATTTTGAGCCCTTCGCGCTGGTACTCGTAGAGCGGGTTCTTCTGGCCGAAGGCGCGGAACTGCACGCCGCCTTTCAGGTGGTCCATCTCGAAAAGGTGGTCTTTCCAGAGGTTGTCTATCACCATGAGGAAGACCGCTCGCTCGAACTTGCGCATCCCCTCCGCGCCGTAGCGGGCCTCTTTCTCTTCGTAGCGCGCCTTGATGAGGATCCACATCTCGTCGAAGACGTCATCCTGTATTTTGGAATTGACATCGTCTTCCGGTATTCTGTAGACTATGCCGAAGGCGGTTTGGGCCTCTTCGTAGAGGGCGTTTAAGTTCCAGTCGTCGGAGAACGATTTGTCGGGCGCATACTTGAGCACGAGGTCTTCAAGGGAGGCGGCTATCTGGTCGAGCATCTCGTCTTTCAGGTTCTCCCCGCGCAGGATGCGCTGGCGCAGGCCGTATATCTCGCGCCGCTGGAGGTTCATTACGTCGTCGTAGTCCTTGAGGTGCTTGCGGATGTCGAAGTTGCGCCCCTCCACACGTTTTTGCGCACCGGCGATTGAGCCGGAGACCCAGCGGTGGCTTATCGCCTCGCCCTCGGGGGTGCCGAGGCGGTCCATGACTGCCCTGATCCTTTCGGCGCCGAAGATGCGCATGAGGTCGTCGTCGATTGACAGGAAGAACTTGGACGACCCCGGGTCGCCCTGGCGCCCCGCGCGGCCCCGCAGCTGGTTGTCTATGCGGCGGCTCTCGTGGCGCTCGGTGCCTATGATGTGCAGGCCGCCCAGTTCCAGCACTTTTTTCTGTTCGTCGCGCATCTCTTCGTAGAGTTTGGCGTACTTCAGGCGTTTTTCCTCGAGGGTGACGGTATCGGGGAGGACGCCTTCCGCGGCTAGTTTGTTGTTGACCGTGATTTCAAAGTTGCCGCCGAGCACGATGTCGGTGCCGCGGCCGGCCATGTTGGTGGCGATGGTTACCGCGCCCACGCGCCCGGCCTGGGCCACGATTGCCGCTTCCTTGGCGTGGTGCTTCGCGTTGAGGACCTCGTGCTGGATCCCAGCGCGTAAAAGCATGCGGCTTAAAAGCTCGGATTTTTCGATGGATGTGGTACCCACGAGGCACGGGCGCCCCTGCTCGTTCATGACGCGGATGTCCTGTACTATAGCCTTGTATTTTTCGTTGTGCGTTTTGTATATCTCATCGTCAAAATCCTGACGCTGGAGCGTGCGGTTGGTGGGGATGGTTACCACGTCGAGCTTGTAGATGTCGTGGAACTCGGCGGCCTCGGTGACGGCGGTGCCGGTCATGCCCGCGAGCTTGTTGTACATCTTGAAGTAGTTCTGGAACGTAACGGTGGCGAGCGTCTGGTTCTCGCCGGCGACCTTTACGCCCTCCTTAGCCTCAAGCGCCTGATGGAGGCCCTCGCTGTAGCGGCGGCCGTGCAGGATACGCCCGGTAAACTCGTCTACGATAAGTATCTGCCCGTCCTGAACAACATAGTTGACATCCTTCTCGAAGAGCGAGTAGGCGCGCAGCAATTGGCTTACGCTGTGGATGCGTTCGGATATTTCGGCGTAGTCGCGGTGCGCTTTTTCTTTCGTCTCCGCCTTTTCCTGAATTGACAGCGATTCGTCTTTGTCAATCTTGCCAAGCTGTTCGGCGAGGTCGGGGACGACGAAGAACTCGGGGTTGCTGCCGCCTACGAGCACGCGGCCCTTTTCGTTGAGCTCTGCGCTGTGGCCGGACTCGTCTATCGTGTAGAAGAGTTCGTCGTCGAGCATGTGCAGCTTTTTGTCACGGAGATACTCGGTCTCCACCATTTTCATATAACGCGCCGCGCCCTGCTCTTTCAAGAGCTTGATAAATTTTTTGTTTTTTGGAGCACCGCGCTGCATCAGCATCAGTTTGAACCCGGCCTCGAACTCTTTGCCCTCCTGCTGCAGGAGCTCTTCGGCCTCGGCGACTATTTTTTGTGTGAGGGCGTTTTGCGCGGAGACGAGTTTGGTTACGCGCGGCTTGAGCTCCTCGTACTCGCGGTTCGATTTTGTGACGGGGCCGGAGATGATGAGCGGCGTTCTCGCTTCGTCAATCAGAATATTGTCTACCTCGTCTACGATGGCGAAGTTAAGTTCGCGCTGTACGCACTGTTCGGGCGTGCCGGCCATGTTGTCGCGGAGGTAGTCGAAGCCGAACTCGTTATTGGTGCCGAACGTAATGTCGCTGTTGTAGGCGGCCTGGCGCTGCGGCGTGCCCGGCTCTGTGAGGTCGAGGCATCCTACGGTCAGTCCGAGGAATGCAAAGATCTTTCCCATCCACTCGCTGTCGCGCCGGGAGAGGTAGTCGTTTACGGTGATAACGTGCACGCCTTTGCCGCTGAGGGCGTTGAGGTATGTAGCCATTGCGGCGACCTGCGTTTTTCCCTCACCGGTTTTCATCTCGGCGATTTTGCCCTGATGGAGCACCGTTGCGCCCATGACCTGCACATCGAAGTGGGCCATGAAGGGGATCTCCTGCCCTGTTTCCGAGTCTTTGACGGTTTTGCGTTCGCCGAGGACGCGGTGCGTGGTTTCGCGGACCACGGCGTAGGCCTCGGGGAGGAGGTCGTCGAGCGTTTCGCCGTTTGCGATGCGTTCTCTGAACTCGGCGGTTTTGCCTTTGAGTTCGTCGTCGGAGAGCGCCGCGGTTGGTTCGCGAAACGAGTTGACGGCTTCGAGGAGCGGTATCAGTTTCTTGACATCGCGTTCCTGTTTGGAGCCGATCAGTTTTATGACTGCGTCAAAAAATCCCATTTTACCAGCATTACCTTTCTATTGCACAACATTAAAGCTTCTTATGTCAACATTGCTCAACTGCCCTGATTTCAGCACATCGTTAAACGCGTCTAACAATTCGCCGCTCAGCGCGGCCATTGCCACGTTGCCGTACTCCTGCCGCTGCACCACGCTGTTCAGCACGGCCGCGAGGGCTCCGCGCTTAGAGTGGGTTTCATCTTGCAGCGCCCTGCTGTCGTAGTACAGCTCCACCGAGACATTGATGCTGATGTCGGAGCGGTCGGCCAGCCTGCACAGGATGTTGGAGATGACCATAGACCCCGCTTCAGGGTTTACCTTCACCGTGTCCGGCTTTGGCGCCGGTGTCTGCGCGGCCTGCCTTACATCCGCAGAATCCTGTTTCGGCATAAACGCCTGCGACCCCTGTTTTATCTCCGCATGGCCCGGCTCGGACGTTGACACCAGCGACACCTGCTTTACATCCGCGGCGTCAGGCTTAGGCGTTGATGCCTGCGATACTTGCGTTATCCCGGCCAAATCCGGCTCCGCAGACGGCGATACCTGCTCTGTCTCCGCCGGATTCTGCTTCGGCTTCAGCGGGTTCACGTCCAAAAGCGACTCCAGCCACGTTTCGGCCGCATCCGTCAGTGATGTCCACCATGTTTTCGCCATACCTGCCTGCGATGCCCACCATGTTTTCGCCGCATCGGCCTGCGACGTCAGCCATGTTTCCGCCGAACCCTTCATCGACATCCACCACGCCTCCGCGGAGTCCTGTACCGGCGCCGGCTTCAGCGATTCCCAAAATTCCGGTGTCAACTTTTGCGATACAAAAACTGTTCCAACGGAGTCGATATCCACGGCTATCATGTTCTGTCCGGGCGTTGATTGCGGACGCGCCACAGTGCCGGGATATTGCGTTTTTTTGTCCGGTACCGGCGTGACCTTTTCCGTTTCGGGCTTGGTCATTGAAACCAACGGGTGCGGCGCGGTGTCGGTCTTTGCCGGTGCCTTGGCGGCGGCCGGCGGGACCTGGGTCAGGAGCGCCTGCTGCAGGTGCGGAGCCTGCGCGGAGTCCGGCGCGGCAGCCAGTTCGGCGGCCAGCTCTTCAATGAGGTTGTTGAGCGGCTTTACGTTGTTGTCGTCAAAGAACTCCGGGGTACCCAAAAGCTCTGTCGCAGTTTTGTGTTCTTTGGGCGGCACCGGCTGCATGGCCTGCGCCGGCTCCTTTTTTTCCAGGAGCGCGCCGACGGATTCCCGGACAGACGAGATATAGTCGAGATTGTTGTATACGAAGACCCCCAGCAGCCCGGCGACCAGCACGGAGACACATACCAACCGCAGGAGAGCGGCGCGTTTGCGGGCTCTCTCCCTCTTCTCCTTCTCGTTTATCTCTTTCCTGTTCCGCTTTCGTACTATAAGCATATCACGAACGCCGGGGATATTGTAAGATGGGGTGGCCGAGGGGACTCGAACCCCCAACGCCCGGAACCACAATCCGGTGCTCTAACCATTGAACTACGGCCACCATGATATTTTTCGGAGTGTTGAGTTTGGGGTGTGGAGCTTTTGGCACAGTTTCGACGTTAACTCCAAACTCCACACTCCAAACTCAACACAATCTTACAAATATACATCGCGCAAGGCAAAAATGCAACTTTTTATTTAGCGAGCTTCAAGTCGCCCCACGTCCCCGGGATGTTGCGGTCGGCGGCCGCCGGGTACGATTTGTCCGTCCGGCCGCTCACGAAGACGGCAAACCCTATGCTGCGCTCCTCGAACGGCTGTACGCCCAGGTCGGGCCAGCGCACCATAACTACCCGCGCGTCGCCGGCCTTTTCAAGCCCGGGCGAGTTGTTGCTCCCCCACTTGAGCTCCTCAAATTTTATCCCCGCGGAGTCGGCCGTTCTGTTGCCTATGTGCTTTCCGCTCACGCTGTCGTCGGGGAGGTTATACCTGGCGAACCTGTCGGCCCACGCGAGGAACGCGTTTTTGCCGCACTTCATGTCAAACGCGAAATCTATGCCGACAACCGCTGTTCTGGACGGCTGCACAAAGCGGATAAAGAGCCCCGTGGGGTTCCACCCCGCAGAGAATTTCACCAACCCGCCTACGTCGAACACGGGCGTAGCGGACAGCGCCTCGGCGGCCTGCGCGCCGGAGATGCCGTCGGCAAGCCTAACCGCGGTCTGCGGGGGCTGCGCCGGTACCCACTTATTCCCGGCCGTCATCTCGCCGAACAGTTTCACAATACCCACCGGCTCCACCACCCCCTTGAGGCTGCTCCCCGGCACGCTCCACTCAACGCTCAGGTACACGTTCCCGCCTACAGGCAGTTCCTTCACCCGTCCCAGGAACACATCGGCGGCGGCCTCCTCCATCTTAACGCTTTTGGTTATGACTGTGTTCGCGCGGGTGCCCGACCGCCGGACGACCTTGAAGTCGATGGTCCCCTTGGGCAGCTTGTCGAGGTCGGCCTGTACGGAGACCGTCACCGAGTCCGACCGCAGCGTGGTCCACGCCGCCGGCGCGGTGATCACCACCGGGCCATCGGGTACCGCGGGCTGGGCGGACAGGCTGGCGGCAAACGCCATCGCCAATACCGCTATAATTGACAATGGCCTGACAACAACGGTGCGTTTATTCATTGATACGGATCCTTTCGGCTTATTCCGGCATAAATTTTTCGTAATATAAATATAGTATTGGGGACGGGCCGCGCGAAAATTTATTTTTATTAACATGAATGACGAAATCGTGGCGTTTATACGGGAGCAGCGGGGCGGGGTCGCTTCGGAGGTCATCGCCGAGAAGTTTTTGCGGTTCAAAAATCCCAACAAAGCGCTTGCTGATACCGCCGTGGGGGCTATACTGTCTAAAGACCTGCGCGTGCGCCGCGGGGACGACGGCCTGTGGGCGCCCGGCATCGCGGGGGCGCGGCGCGGGGGCGACGCTACGGATGTGGGCGAAGTGCCGTGGGTAACGATTTACGTACTGACCGACGCCTCCCGCAAGTCCGTCATCCACATATCGTTATGGGCCCCCGTAGCCGAAAACAGGTGCGTTTGCAGCGTGTGGCTGGCAGATCCGGCGCAGTTTTCGGAAGATGACCGGCAGCACCTGTGCGACCCGCGCGACCTGCCGTACGACGCGGCCGCCGCCACAGCCGCAATCGACCAGATCGCCGCCGCCCTTGCCGGCAAAATCCCGCTCTTCCTCTCCCAGCAGCAGTACTCGCTCTTCACCTTAGCGGCGCAGCGGCACGGCATCAACGCGGGGATAGACGACTACTACCTGATGAACCAGCTCTTCCGCGCCATCAAGGAGCGCGAGCCCAAGCCGCTTACGCTCGAATCCGCCGCGGCGGCCGTTTTGGGGGGATTTCGGACGGCGGAGAGCGCGTACAGCCGGGGCGAGCAGTGGGGGCGGGTAGCAGGGGAGCTTATAGGGAAGATGAAGCCGGCCGGGATAGAGACGAGGGGGCATTTGGACGCCGCGCTGAGCGAGGGCGGGGAGGGGTTCGGCTTCTCCGGCACAAACATCACCGCCAAAACGCTGGAAGAACTGCCGGACGGGGCGGGCGTGTACGGTTTTACGGATAAATCCGGCGCGTATATATATATAGGAAAGGCGGTAAACCTGAAGCGGCGCATAGGCACCTACTTCCGGTTCAACAGCGAATCCCCCGAAAAGCTGGCGAAATTGAGGAAAGACGCCCACGATTTGACGATACACAGGTGCGGCTCTGAATTAGAGGCGCTGATTTACGAATACCGGCTGATCAAAAAGCACAAGCCGGCCCTGAACACCCAGTACGACATCTCAGAGCGCAAAGGGAGTTACAAACCCATCCCCGACAGCGTCGTCATCCTCCCCCACGCCCAGGAGGGGTTTTTGGCCTCCGTGTGGATAAAAAAGGACCAAAAGGTCAAATTAAGGGCCTGCGGGGCCGATTTTGCGGATGAGGAGGCCATCAAAAAGGAGCTTCAGGAGTATTTTTATTCGGGGGCATTGCCCGCCTCGCCGGAGGATTTCCCGGAGTTGGAGATCGTAACCCGCTGGGTAAAACGGCACCGGGACGACGTTTCGGCCATCAGCGTGTCCAATATGGCGGATGTGGGGGAAATCATCAATACCATGAAAAATATGTAATTTTTTTGTTGCTCTTGACCTTACGCCGCCCACAATACTATATTATCTATTCTGTACCGATTTAAACGCAATTAACTTCAAACCCCCGGAGGGATGTATGGCTATTAAGGTAGGAATTAACGGTTTCGGCAGGATCGGCAGGTTGGTTTTCCGCGCTGCTTTCGAGAAGCACCCGGAAATGGAGATTGTGGGCATCAACGACCTTATCGACGTTGA
>WQRV01000130.1 GCA_009786575.1 Chitinispirillia bacterium
AACCGTCTTTCATGCCGGGCGGCGAGTTCTCTTATTGGGGCTAATGATTCGGCGGCCGAGATGTGAATACATGGATTGCATGCTCCCGCCGGCACAGCAAGTCGCCTCTTTTCCCCCGTACCATGGGATGGCGATGGCTCAAGGCACCGACAAAACATTTTCCCATAGTCTTTTTAAAACGTCAAAATCAACGTCAAAGTCAAAGTCAAAAGCTAAATTCCAATTTACCGACCGCTATTAACCGTATTTTCCACTAAATCGGGTGTTGAGCCGATAAATTCCGTGGTACCTGCCGTTTCGGATTTTTGGTATTGCCGGACGCTGACGCTATGCGTCAAACAGTGCCGCAAAGCGTTTTTTGATTATCGCGGTAATATTGTCGTAGACCTCTGACCGGGTGAGGCTGTTTCGGTTCAGTTCATCGCGCAGTTTTTTTGCGGACGGCGCTATATTTTGATAATTGCGTTTCATTTCGCGCGTCACGTGCTGTCTTTTTTGATGTCAGGCCTCTCAAAGCGCAGGCCCAGCATCCACGCGACGCGCAGCGCCTTGTCTAACTGTACGGCCGGCTTGCCGTTTTCCAGGGCGCTGATCAGCCGCTGGCTGGTATTTGCCACGGCTGCCAGCTGCGTCTGCGTCATGTTTTGCCGCTTGCGGCATTCGCGGACCGCCGCGCCGAACGAGGCGGCGTCTTTTATTTGCATATCCCCTCCATTATTACATATCTGTAATATTACCATATTTTCATCAAAAAGTCAAGCGTTTTATTACATATCTGTAATAAAATAGCTCAAAAACCATAAAAACCAGTAAAATATATCAGATCTGTAATAATATTTAACTGTGGAATCTATAATAGGTGAATCTATATGATTCGGATTTTTGGTATTACAGGGCGGTGTAAATTATATTAGGTACATCGGGGCATGGCCGCGGGAAAGGTGGGGTTGATGGCTGATGAGATGGGGGGGACGGGCGGTACGCTGGACATCGGGCCGCTCCGGGCCGCCTTTTTGGTAGGTTATGCAGAAAAAAACGTTTCCGTTTCAAAAAAGACTTGACGGCAGCGCATAGCCGTAATTTATATTTTGGGGGTGTATTTTTTCCCTTGGAGTGTTCTCTGCCCGGCATCTGTGGGTGCGTATATCTATAAATTCCATTGAGGTTTTGTTTGCATTTTGGGGTGTTTGGCAGATGTATGCTATCGGGTACCGGCGGTTCCGCGCCGCAGAGGCGGCCACGCCAACGGCCGCCACCCCCGCTTGCGAGCGGGCTGCCGGTATCTATATAATGAGGTGGTTCAATATTTTTGACAGATATTTTGATGCATTTAAGGTGCATCCCGCTTTCTAATGCGGCAGACGCCAAAGCCGGGCCGGCCATAGATGAAATCCTGCAAAAGGCGCTGATTGGGGGGGTATGACGAGGTCATCGAACTGGCAGGCAAATTAAGCGCCGGCCTGTAAAGCACGCTCGCAACGCCCGCCGCCGCGAGCGTACGCCTGCGCAGGCACACCCCCGCGGCGGCGGGCGTTGCGCTCAGACAAAAAAAATTGCAAAATATTTTGACTTTAATATTTTTTTTTAATTTTCCACATCAACCGTGAAATTAATTATATTTATGCGTTGAATTGTGCGTTCGGCTCCCCAAAAAATAAGAACGGAGACACCGGTCAGGGTGAAGGGCAGTCAGGTAGCAATACAGAACGTAGAGAAGCGCTTCGGCGACTTCCAGGCACTAAAAAACGTGTCCCTTGACATCAAAAAGGGCGAATTCTACTCCCTGCTCGGCCCGTCGGGCTGCGGTAAGACCACCCTTTTGCGCATCATAGCCGGCTTCGAGGATCCCACAGCCGGGGCGGTGCTGCTCGACGGGCGCGACGTGGTTCCCATCGCGGCCAACAAGCGGCCGGTCAACACCGTTTTCCAGACCTACGCGCTCTTCCCGCACCTCACGGTCTTCGAGAACGTCGCCTTCCCGCTGCGCCTGCGGAAACTGCCGGGCGCCGAGGTCAGTGCCAAAGTCGAGCAGTTCCTCGAACTTGTCAAGCTGCCCAAGGAGGGCAAAAAGCTCCCGGCCCAGCTCTCCGGCGGGCAGAAGCAGCGCGTGGCGATCGCGCGGGCGCTCATAAACGAGCCGAGCGTCCTCCTCCTCGACGAGCCTTTGTCGGCCCTCGACGCCAAGCTGCGCCAGCACATGCTGATTGAGCTCGACCTCATCCACGACCACATCGGCATTACATTTATATATGTAACCCACGACCAGCAGGAGGCCCTAAGCGTCTCCGACCGGGTGGCGGTCATGAACGAGGGCGAGGTGGTGCAGGTCGGGACGCCGTTCGAGATATACGAAAGCCCGGCGCACCCCTTCGTCGCCCACTTCATCGGCGAGACGAACTACCTGTCCGGGACGGTGACGGAGGTCTTCCGCGACAAGCACGTAAGGGTTGACTTCCCAGACATCGGGACGCTCATCGTGTACGAAGACAAGCCGCTAAAGGCGGGGGACAAGGTCAAGGTAACTGTCCGCCCGGAGAAGATCCGCATATCGCTCGACAAGCCGGCGTCGCTCGCCGAGAACATGAACCTGCTGCAGGGCAGGGTAGACGAGCTTATCTACTCCGGCTTCCAGAGCAAGTTTTTCGTGCGCGTAAACGAGAAGGCGCAGTTCAGGGTTTTCCGGCAGCACGTAAAGTTCTACATGGACGAGAAAGCTATCAGCTGGAAAGACGAGGTGTATATCTGGTGGAATGATAACGACGGATACGTCGTTGAGGTGGGGGAGTAAGTGAGAAAGAATTACGGCCCGCTCTATGCCGCGCCGATGGCCGCGTGGATGATCCTTTTCTTCGTCATACCGACCGCCATTATTTTCAGCTACAGCTTTATGACCAAGGATATGCACGGCGGGGTCATTTATGAGTTTACGCTCTCGGCGTACCGCGCCCTCAACAACCCCACCTTCTTCAAGGTCGCTTTCAACACGATCTGGGTGGCGTTCGCGGCTACTATTCTGATGGTGGCGCTTGCCATGCCCGCTTCGTATTATATGGCGCGGAGCAAGCATAAAAATTTCTTTCTGCTCTTGATCATCATCCCCTTCCTTACGAATTCCATGATCAAGATCTTCGCGTGGATGGGCGTTTTCTGGATCGACAGCGGGCTTCTCAACAGTTTTTTATTGTGGGCTGGTGTCATAGACCATCCCATCCGGTTTCTCTACAATACCAACGCGGTGATAGTGGTTACCGCCTACACGTACCTGCCGTTCGCGATACTGCCGCTTTATACAACGATAGACAAGTTCGATTTCTCGCTTCTTGAGGCGGCGCGCGACCTGGGGGCGTCTAAGCTTACCGCGACTTTGCGGATTCTCTTGCCCAATATTCGCGGGGGGATAACGACCGCGGTGCTGTTTACGTTCACTTCGGCGTTTGGGAACCTGGCCATCCCAAGCCTCATAGGCGGCAACGACTCGTACATGCTCAGCAATTTTATCCGCCATGAGTTCAACATCGCCAGAAACTGGCCGCTGGTCTCGTCTATGTCTGTGATACTAACTATAATGACCACGATCGCGGTGCTCATTTTTATGCGGCTCAACCGTTCGCCGGTTGAGGTGGCCCGCGAGAACCGCGAGGCGGTCAACAAGCCGGCCGGTTCCACGGCGCGGGCGGCGGGTACTGGGGGGGCGGTATGACCGGCGCCGTTCAGAGTGTTCTGGGGAAGATTAAAGGCATTATGAATACCGGCAACAAGCCCACCGGTAAATTCTCGCTTAGCGTGTTTCTCGTCGTCCTCGTGTTCCTGTACCTGCCGCTTGCGATTCTTATCCTCAACTCGTTCAACGCGAGCAAGTCGATGAGCTGGGAAGGTTTCTCGCTGCGCTGGTACAACGAGCTGTTTTTTTCCCCCTCATGGGTCTCGCTGTGGAAGACGTTCGGGAACAGCGCGGTTGCGGCGCTTACGTCGGCCACGGCTGCTACCGTTGTGGGCACACTCGGCGCCATCGGCCTCTACTGGTACAGGTTCCGCGCCAAGAAAGCGATTCAGATCGCGGCGTTTATGCCCATGCTTATACCGGAGATTATCATTGGAGTGTCGCTCGCCATGCTCTTCGCCAGCACGAAGCTGCCGATGAGCCTGTTTACTGTCATCCTCGCGCACACGACTTTCAACATCCCGTTTGTGCTGCTTGTGGTGATGGCGCGGCTCGAGTCTTTCGATTTTATGATAATAGAGGCGGCGTACGACCTCGGCGCTACCGAGTATCAGGCGCTGTCGAAGGTGATACTGCCCGCGGTGTTCCCCGGCATCATCGCCGCTTTTCTGATAGCGGTAACGCTGTCGCTCGACGATTTCGTGGTGGCGTTCTTTGTTGCGGGGCCGGGCGGGTCTACGCTGCCGGTGTATCTGGAATCGCGGCTGAAGCTCGGCATACCGCCGGTTATCAACGCGCTCTCGGTCGTCATCATTGCCGGTACGGTCGTGCTGGCGTTCCTGTCGCGCAATATCGTAAAGTATATGTTTCACAGTAATAAATAACCATTCACCGTAAGGGGAGAATTATGAAAAAGTTTTGCAGTATCGCCGCGCTGGTTCTTGCCGTCTCGTTAACGCTGGCAGCCGTTTCCGGGTGCGGCCCGCAGAAACCCAAGCTCTACGTCTACAACTGGATACAGTACATACCCGACGATGTGATAATGGAGTTCGAGAAGCGCTTCGACGTTAAGGTCATCTACGACATGTTCTCCACGAACGAGGAGATGTACACGAAGCTGCGGGTCGGCGGCGGCAGGTACGACATCGTGGTCCCCTCGGGCGACCACGTCTCTATCATGATCAGCCAGGGAATGCTGCAGCCAGTAAACAAGGACCTCGTCCCCAACCTGAAGCACCTCGACCCCGTGCTGACCTCGCGCGTTGAGTACGATCCCGGCATGAAGTACAGCGTGCCCTACGCTGCCGGCATGTCCGGCATCTCGGTGAACACGGAGCACGTGACGGGAGACATTGACAATAGCTGGAGGATATTCGAAACCCCCGAGTTCAAGGGCCGCATGACGCTTTTGGACGATATGCGCGAAGTGCTGGGCGCCGCGCTGCGGACGCTTGGCTACTCCGTCAACAGCAAGAGCCAGGCAGAGCTCGATCAGGCAAAAGAGCTGGTGCTTAAGTGGAAAGAGGGCATTGTCAAGTTCGACTCCGAGGCGTTCGGCAAAAGCTTCGCCGCCGGTGAATTCTGGGTGGTGCAGGGCTACGCCGAAAACGTATTTCTGGAGCTCGACGACGGCGCCAAGGAGCACGCAAAGTTCTTCATTCCCAAAGAGGGCGGCCCCATGTACATGGACAATATGGTAATCCTGAAAGACGCCCGCAACGTAGAGCTCGCCTACAAGTTCATGAACTTCATCCACGAGCCAGAGGTCTACGCAAAGATCATGGACTACCTGGGAACCCCGTCTATGAACATGGCGGCCAGAGAGCACATGGAGGTGACGCCGTACTACCAGATCGAGGACATGGCCAACTCGGAATTCAAGGAGGACCTGGGCGAGCATTTGGAGATGTACAACAAGATCTGGCAGGAGATCAGGGTAGGGAAGTGATTGCCCGGGGTTGTACGTTGATACGGTAATGATGTTGCGCGGGCGGCCGTTTACCGGCCGTCCGCTATGTTTGGATTGCGGATGGTTTTTCGCCACACGGGGCCGCTCATACATTGCATCGTCGCGGTAAATTGGGGTTTAGTTGAGTTTTGAGTGTTCGGTAGAAAAAGAATCCCCCCACCCCTGGCCCCAAATCCCCTTTTACCCGCCAACGGCCTCAAAGACTATCCCAGCGTCCCCGCCGGACACGCGCAGCGTCCCACCTTCAACCAGTTCCCCGGCGATTAACATCCGCGATATCGGCGTTTCGAGCTCTTTTTGGATTACGCGCTTCAGCGGGCGGGCGCCGTAGACCGGGTCGTAGCCTTTTTGGGCGATCAGGTCGAGGGCGCTGCCGTCTATTTTGATGTTGACGCGCATAGCGGAGAGGCGGTTGACTAATCCCTGTGTCTGGAGCGACGCTATCCGGCGGATCTGGTCTTTGCCGAGCGGGTCGAAGACTACTGTCTCGTCCACCCGGTTCAGGAATTCGGGGCGGAAGTGGCGTTTCAGTTCCGCCATGACAATGTTTTTGATGTCGCCGTTCCCGTTTTCACGCTCGTCAAGTATCAGCTGGGAGCCGATGTTCGATGTCATTATGATGATCGTGTTTTTGAAATCGACAACGCGCCCCTGCGAGTCGGTGATCCTGCCGTCGTCGAGTATCTGTAATAAGATATTGAAAACTTCGGGGTTCGCCTTTTCGATTTCATCGAACAGGACTACGGAGTAGGGGCGGCGCCTTACGGCCTCTGTCAGTTGCCCGCCCTCCTCGTACCCCACGTATCCCGGGGGCGCACCGGTGAGCCTTGATACGGCGAATTTTTCCATGTATTCAGACATGTCGATCCGCACCATCGCCCGCTCGTCGTCAAACAAATTAAACGCCAGCGACCGCGCCAATTCCGTCTTCCCCACGCCGGTCGGCCCTAAAAATATAAAACTGCCTATGGGGCGGCTGGGGTCTTTTAACCCCGCCCGCGCCCTCAATACCGCGTCCGCGACGGCGCCGGCGGCCTCATCCTGCCCCACCACCCGTTCGTGCAGGTGCTTTGCGAGCGACAACAGCTTCTCCTTTTCCCCCTCGACAAGCCTGGATACGGGGATGTGCGTCCAGCGGCTGATTATCTCGGCTATGTCTTCCTCGCCCACCTCCTCTTTCAGCAGGCGGTTGCCGTCGTTGGATACCTTTATCTGCTCTTCTAATTCTTCGCGCCGGCGTTCGAGTTCGGGGATGCGCCCGTGCTGCAGCTCGGCGGCGCGGCTGAGGTGGTACTCGCGCTCCGCCTGCTCGAGGTCGGTGCGCGCCTTGTCGATCTGCTCGCGGACAGCTTGCAGCTTGTCGGAGAGCGCCTTTTGGGCCTCCCATCTGCTTCTCAGGGACAACGCGTTTTCCTTGACGGACGCGAGTTCGCCCTGCAGTTTGACGATTTTTTCCTTCGCCCCCCTGTCCTTCTCCTTTTTGAGCCCCTCAATCTCTATCTCTAACTGCATTTGACGGCGCATGGCCTCGTCGAGCTCGGCGGGGCTTGAATCTCTCTCCGTGCGCAGTTTCGCCGCGGCTTCGTCTATCAGGTCGATGGCCTTGTCGGGCAGGAACCGCTGGGTTATGTAGCGGTCGGACAGCGTTGCCGCGGCGACAAGCGCGCTGTCTTTGATTTTTACGCCGTGGTGCAGCTCGTACCGCTCGCGCAGCCCGCGCAGTATCGATATGGTGTCTTCCACGCCGGGCTGGTCGATAAGTACGGTCTGGAAGCGCCGCTCCAGGGCCTTGTCTTTCTCTATATATTTGCGGTACTCGTCGAGCGTTGTGGCGCCTATCGCGTGCAGTTCCCCCCGCGCAAGCATGGGCTTAAGCATATTCCCGGCGTCCATCGCGCCCTCCGCCGACCCCGCGCCCACTACGGTGTGCAGCTCGTCTATAAACAGTATGATGTTGCCGCTGTCGGCGACCTCTTTCAGCACCGCCTTGAGCCGCTCCTCAAACTCCCCCCTGAACTTTGCGCCCGCGACCAGCGCGCCCATGTCTAACGATACTACCGATTTCGATTTCAGCCCCTCCGGCACGTCGCCCTTGATGATGCGCAGAGCAAGCCCCTCAGCGATAGCGGTCTTCCCCACGCCGGGGTCGCCTATCAGCACGGGGTTGTTTTTCGTACGCCGCGACAGTATCCTTATAATACGCCTGATCTCCTCGTCCCTGCCGATAACCGGGTCGAGCTTGCCCGCTTTGGCGGCCTCGGTGAGGTCGCGCGAGAAACGCACTAAGGCGGAGGGCTCCTGCCCGCTATCCGCGGCATTGTTTTTTTCTGTATTCATAACAAACTCCTTGCTGAGTGAACAAATATGCAGGCGCAACTCACGTGCCATCGCCCAAAACAGCCTGAAAACGTGGATTTTTGTACCATTTTGACAGATGGTTGTTTCATAATGACGATGTTTGCGGGTCAAAATGCAACAGTAGCGGTAAATGTAAATTTATTGTTATAATGGATGATAAAAACAAAACGATTTTGTAGGGGCGATCGTCCCCGATCGCCCGTGCCGGGATTGCGATATTGCGTTTGATTTGACGTATACCGCAATCCCGGCATCGCGGGCGCGGACACACAGGCCCGCCTCTACGTGGGATTGTTGGTGTATTTTGCGG
>WQRV01000131.1 GCA_009786575.1 Chitinispirillia bacterium
ACACCCGTTCCCATTCCGAACACGGAAGTTAAGCCCTGCTGCGCCGATGGTACTGCGTGGGCGACTGCGTGGGAGAGTAGGACACCGCCGGGGTTTTTATCTAGAGCCGTTCATCTCATCACGATGGATGGCTCTCTTTTTTTGGGGATAAAACGAACTTTAAATTTGGAAAGGAAATTATTACACAATGGAATTAACATCTGATAAAGTCATTAATGTACTAAGGTCTGCACTTGAAAAATTTTATCAAGAGGATAAAAAGTATCCGATCATCAGCCATGAAAATGGCAAACGGGAGAGGGCTTGCAGTTATCGAATTGCCCATTTTTTGCAGAACGAGATTGACAAGATTGGGCTGGAGGATAAACTTATTGTCGATTGTGAATATGAAATAAAGTGGAATGGAGAAAAGAATAGTCCAAATACTGGTATTTCCCCTGATATTATTATTCATCAGCGTCGTGATGGCGAGTATGTAGCCATGATTGAAATAAAAATTGACAAGGTTAGTGATGATGGCGATTTTAAAAAACTTAAGAATTGCAAACGGGGTGTCGGTATATTTTTGGGTCTTTATTGGAAGGGGGATTATGTAATGCGTGTGTTTCAGAACGGTGATATAATGCCTGAATACGATAATACTGATACATATCATGTTCAATGGTAGAAAACACAAAACAGGTTTTCGCAGGTATCACATCCGTTCCCATTGCCTATGGCGAGATAAATAAGTTCCGAACACTGAAGTTAAGTTTGGCTTTCGCCGACGGTACTGCATGGGAGAGTAGGGCGCACCGCCGGAGGTTATTATAGAGCCGTTCGTCTGACTGATGAACGGCTCTCCTTTTTGTCCTAATTTGTCTAAAGATCCACCTTAATCGAAAGTTTCTTTTTCTGCGGCCCCGGCGGGGGCGCCCTCGCCGGGGCTGGTACGGATAGAGCCCCTTCTCTTTATTTTATGACAGAGTTGCGTTTGGAGTGAGAATGTATTAATTTATATGTATAGGCGGCTAACTGCCGCAAGTGTGGGATAATATCTTAAATAAAGGAGTTGAACCCATGAAATGCCGCAGCGTTATGTTTGCCGCGATTATTTGCCTGTTGTTGTTGGGGCAGGCGCCTGTTTTGGCCCAGGTTGTTGGGGCTTTTGCGCCCGATCAGTACAAAAAAGCCCTCTGGATGGTTACGCGGTTTTACGGCGGGCAGCGGTCTGGCAGCGGGCCCAACTGGATACTTATGGGGCACCCCAACGAGGCCTACAGAACCAGCTTTGTTAATGATAAGGACAGCGTTACCGGCCATAACGTTTCGGGAGGGTGGTTCGACTGCGGGGACAACATGCTTTTCGGGCAGACATTCTTTTTTACCGCGTATATGCTCGCCACCGCGTACGAGGCGTTCCCTGCCGGTTTTTATGACCATTATGACGGGGGAGCGGCCCGCAGCGACTATGCCGGCGCGTACAGCGACTATTCGGCATCGGGAGACTGGAGCATAAACGGGGGCAGGCCCAACGGCATACCGGATGTTTTAGAAGAGCTGAAATACGCAACGGACTGGATAATAAAAGCTACGCCCGACGAGAATACCTTTTATCATGAAAAGGGATATGCCAGTTACGACCATGCCACTTGGGTGTCGGCCGGATATATGTCTATAGAGAACCCGGTAAATTTGGGGGGAGAACCGCGGCCTGTACGAAAGAATCCGGACGATGGGGCCATGCCGTCTTTTGCCGCCGCGGCTCTTGCTGCGATGTCCAGAATTTACCGCAAATACGACGCGGACTACGCGGATCTGTGTTTCAAGCACGCGCAAAATGCGTACGCCTATGCCAGGCCGCGCAAAGACAAGGCGGTGCCATCGGTATCCACGCACATGGGTACCACCGACAATTGCTATGGGCCAACCCCTTATCCCGTTACCGTGTTTCTTACCGCTGCCGCAGAGATGTACAGGACAAGCGGGAATGAAGTTTACAGAGGAGATATAAACGCGAATATAAGCGCAAGAGGGAGTCACTGGTGGGCTTTCAACTATCAGAATCCAAACGATCTGGCGCCCTATGCGCTGGCAGGCGCGCTCCCAGACGCGAAAAGCACCCATTTGCAGTTCATGAAGACGACATTCTTAGACAGCTATACCAAGCCGGCAAACATTAACGCGGAGAAAGTTTCTGCCATATCAGGCGCGGATTGGGGGGCGCTGCGCTACTCGGCCAACCACGCATTCAGCGCCGCGCTCTACTCGGCAGCGGCGGGCTCGGCCGCTTACGATCAATTCATCTACGATCAGGTAGATTATATTTTGGGCGCGAACAGGGCCAGGCAGTCGTTTGTGGTCGGTTTTTGCGAAGGCTGCGAGAAAGATGTCAAAAAGCCTCACCACGCCAACGTATACCTCAACGACAACAACACTATAAACAGTGTGGCTATTCCCGAGAGAAACAAGTATTTCGGGTTCATGGTAGGGGGTACCTGGGAATCGGACAAATACAAGGATGACATAAACAACTATCAGACCGCAGAAGGCGGTTCCGACTACAACGCGGGGCTGCTTGGCGCGCTGGCTTACATAGTTTCCAAAACCGCGCCGGCGGACACCGGCAGCTTTACCGGCGTACGGCAGGTTTCGAAGCGAAGCGCGGCTGTCCCAAAACAGGGCGTCTCCGTTGGCCGCAGCCGCGGAACAGTGCTGTTCTCGGCGGATGAGGGCGGAAATATCGCCTTCCTCAGCATCTACACAATTTCGGGAAAACGGGTATTCAGCCGGGTGGGCCCGGTTTCAAGAGTGGCGTGGAAAGAATCAGACCACCCTCGCGGCCTGTATTTGGCCAGAATTGCGCTGACCGGCGGAACGGTCGTTCGGCACAGCGTTGTCTTAAGGTAGGGGAGCAGGGCGCCACCGGTTTTTTCATCTATAGCCGTTTGTCTATCTGATGAACGGCCTTCTTTTTTTGGGGGATTTTATGGCTTGGCGACCGTTTCCGGCCGCCAAGCCATTGTTTTGAAATTCGCAGCCAAAGAACCGATGGCCTTAATTCACCTTGGTTAGCGGCAAACGCCCGCCGAAGTTCGGTTTGCCGTCTACTATAACCAACCCTGCGCCATTATCGGCGCAGATGCCGTCTCCGCAAAACTTAATGACGCCTTTTTCAATTTTGTATTCAATGGCCCCGCTTTCGTCCTTTTTGCCGTCATTGTATGTGAAGAACTTATCTGCCGTAAACTCGATCTGGGCGCCGGTGGCATCAGATTTCCATACGCCAATGATATTCACGGGGCCGCTGTCGCTGCTGCCGCCCTCGTTTGCCGCGCCCGCCTGATCCAGCGCCGCCGCAAGTTCAGGGTTCGCTTCCAGCGTTTCCGCCGCCTGTTTCGCCTGCTTCTTTTGCTCGCTGTTTCCGCAATTGACGGCGAACACAGCAATGCCTGCAACTAACGCTACTGCCAAAATCTTCTTCATCATAAAAACACCTCCTACGGTTGGATTAAATTGACAAAAAATTTAGTAAGTAAACTAATGTTTACGGAAAAAACCTCTGTAAATAACCGGCCAATATCCTCCCCTCTGTCTATAGTATCCGAAGTAATAACACCCTTACTGTTATATTATACATTCTTGGCATACGGAGAGTCAATTTTTTTGTAAAAAAAATGATGGGCGGCAACAGGATAGGCGGGAATGCTTCCTTTTTATTTGACTTTCTGCGCTTATTTTATTATCTTTTTTATATGGATTTTATGACACAATATACAGGAATTTTGGAATGAAAATCTGCCTTATCCGCCCGCCCGTATTCTGCCGCAGCATGGCCTACCCGTCGGGGCCGCGGTTTGGGCTGCCGCTGAGCCTGCTTTATCTCGGCGCGTCTATGGAAGAGGCGGGGTATGGCGTGGAGGTCTACGACGCGTTGCTTGATTTTGACGGAGATGTTTGTGATTTACGGCCGGGGGAGGATGGGGTTTACCATATTGGCGCTTCATACGAATCGATAGGGCGGAAGGTTCGTGAGCTCGGGCCGGACGTTGTGGGCATAACGAACCCCTTTTCCGATTTTTTCAGCTGCACGGTTGAGACGGCGGAGGCGGTTAAGGCCGCGCTGCCCGATATCCCGGTGATAGTGGGCGGGCCGCACGCCACCAGCGACCCGGCGTCATTTTTGTATGAGGGCAGCCCGGTCGACTATGTCATGCGGGCGGAGTGCGAGCTGTCGGTGCTGGAGTTATTGAAAGTAATAGGGGATGGTGCGGTGACATCGTCCAATCCCGGCTTGTCATCTGTCCCGAACATCGCATATCTGCGCGATGGAGAGATCACAACAACGCCGCCCGGCTCTTTTATCGCTGACCTGGATTCCCTGCCTTTGCCCGCGTATCATCTGGCCGATGTGGAGAAGACATTCTCCTTAGTCAAGTCAGGCTTTCCATCCCGCTACTCATTTGAATATCCCGGATCGCACAGGGAGGTATCAATCATCACATCGCGCGGCTGCCCGTACGACTGCGTATTCTGCGGTAACCATCTGCACATGGGGCGCAAATGGAGGTATCATTCAGTTGATTACGTCATCAGGCACATGGAGCTTCTGGTGACGAAGCATAACGTGCGCCATTTTCATATTGAGGATGATAATCTTGGGATGGATCCCGCGCGCTTCGAGGAATTCTTGGACGCGCTGATTGCCAAAAACTGGGGCGTAACGTGGGACACGCCAAACGGCATACGCGCCGACCGCATGAACGCTTCCGTCATATCCAAAGCTAAAAAATCCGGCTGCACGTACCTGATCTTCGGCGTGGAGTCGGGCAATCAGCGTGTGCTCGATAAAGTCATCAACAAGAGCCTTGATCTTGCCGCGGTAACACGGACAGCGCGTGACGCTTACCGGTGCAGGCTCGATGTGCACGCGTTCTATGTTGTTGGGTTCCCCGGGGAGACGCGGAAAGAGATTAACGATACGTTCAGGTACGCGCTGAAACTGCTGTCACGCTACGACGTTATCCCGCACCTCTGCCTCGCCCGCCCGCTGCCCGGGACGCGGCTGTACGGCATTTGCGAGGAGAACGGGTACCTCACCGATCCCGTCCTCCCGCAGATAGGCAAGGGGCTGCGGGGGGAGATGTTCAGCAGGCGGATGATAAAGACGGATGAATTTGGCCCTGAGCTTCTGGAAGAGCTGGTCAAAGGGTTTAATCGTAAAATGATGATGAGCACAGCAATGAAATCAATACTGTTTTTGTTGATGCACCCATTGATTGCGGTTAAGGTCATCAAGAAATTTTCAGGGATGGCGGGCGGCTTGCGCCTGAGGCTAGTGCGCCTGTTCTTCGGCGGGCTGTTTTTTAAATTTAACTACTTGACAAAGAGGTAACAGTGGCCGGTACTTCCATGCATATACTCTATTACATAACATCCCACGGATACGGCCACGCGGTCAGGAGCGCGGCGGTCTGTAACTGCCTGCCCGATGATGTCAAACTCACAATATGCAGCGATATCCCCCCGCAATTTTTCAAAGAGGAAGTGATGATCCCGCACGACATCAGGCCCGGCGGGTTCGATGTAGGATGCTTGCAGAGCGACGGGGTTACGGTGTTGATCGAAGATACTCTGCGGACTTATCGCGATATTGTCGTCAAAAATAATTCATTGCTTGATGATGAGGCGCGGTGGTGCGTTGATAACGGCGTTGACTGCATAGTCAGCGACATCACACCATTTGCGTTTGACGTTGCAGATAGGGCCAAAATCCCCTCGGTCGCGATAAGCAATTTCACATGGCACGACATCTATTCCCCCTACGTCAATCAATACCCTGAATATACGGAGATGTTATCCCGCATGGCCGCCCAATACCGCAAGGCATCACTCGCGCTGACGCTCTACCCGTCTCTCCCTATGCCCGTCTTCAATCGCAAAATACCAACCCCCATCCTCGGCAGAAAAGGCCGCAACCGCCGCGATGAGATCAATGCCGCATTCGGGATTGGCAAACAAAAGCGCCTCGCCCTGATCTACGCCGGGAACTTCGGCCTTGACGATGTCAACTGGCGCAAATTAGAGGATATAGGCGGATGGGAGTTCGTGGGCGTCTACCCGCTCCCCGGCAATCCCCGCAACTATCACACCGTATCCAAGTCCCAATTCCGCTACCAGGACCTCTCCGCCTCCGCCGGCGCGATAGTCGCCAAGATGGGCTACGGCGTTTTCTCCGAATCCCTCCTGAACGGTATCCCGCTGATCTACCTCCCCCGGGACGACTTCGCCGAGTTCCCCGCGCTCGACGCGGAGGCGCGGCGTCTGGGCAGCGGGGTCTGCGTGGGCGCGGATGTGTTCGCCGAGGTAGGGTGGGGGAGGGCGCTTGAGGAGGCTGTTGCCGGCAATAAGATGGTCCCGGCGGACGGTGGCGGGGCGGCATTGTGCGCGGCGGAGATCGTTTGTGCCGCGAAAAATCACCCAAGATAAATTTCAGGTTTACTTTTCCGCGGCCGATATGCTATAATAGGATTATTATCGGCATCCGGCGGTAACGGGTGCGTTTTATCAATACGGACATGGACTTGCAATGAGGGCGTACACTGCCGCAATCGCGCGAATCATCCTGCTGACAGCCGTATTTGCCTGCGCCCAGCCCCCGGTACAGCCGCCCCCGGCGCAGCCTCAGGCCCAAACCCGGCCCCAGAGCAGCTCGCCGGACGGCTTCAACGGCGCGGCGTGGGGCAGCACCGTGGCGCAGGTGCAGCAGGCGGTGGGCGCCCAGGGGTGGCAGCCCGATCCCGTGGCCCAGAGCTTCCCGCCGGAGATGGGCGTTACGGCGTTTCGCGCGAACTCCACCATCGCCGGGTACCCGGCCACCGCCACCTACTACTTCTGGCGGGACCGCTTCTTCCAGGCGACGGTGCGGTTCCCGTTCGCGAATCTGGAAAACTTCGACTTCAACTACAACGTATACAGGAGCGTAAGCGAGTACTATTCGGCGATAAGGGCCGAGACGCTCAACTTCACGTACGACATCTACGCGCTCCTGCGCAAGAAGTACGGGCACAAGCAGCCGGTATTCAAGGGGCTCGACCCGAGGTACGCGTTCTCGCGGCTCGACGCCTACCTGAAGCAGGAGCGGTGGAACCTGCGCTACCACCCCTACGAGTTCTACCAGCGGATCGTTACCGCCTCCTACGCGCGGTGGGATTTCCCGAAAACGCGCGTGATCTTCTCCATCAACATCGCCGCGCCCGACAAGCGGTTCGACTACCTGCTCTCGGCGGTATCGCTTGATATGGATAAGGCCGTTCAGAAAGAGCTCGACAGCCTCAAGATGCGCGGGCTGTAGCTATTACACTTCAAAACAGCGCCTGTACCGCCCGGCGGCTGCACTGCAGCAGTAATGCTGCCGGACGGCAGAGCGAATAATTACGGCTTAATCCCAGTCTTCCTCACCTTTTTTCGGAGCGGTTATTATTTTGCACTCTTTCAGCGGAATATTTCCGCCGCCCTCTATGGCTTTGTCAAGCATGGCGCGGTAGCCATTTATCGGGTCGCCGCCCGGCTTCAGAAAGAGGTAGATGCCGTCGGGGTCGAGGCGCATCGCTTTCAGGTGGTTCTCTAAGGCTTTTTTGCAATCGCCTTTACGCAGGTATATGTCGCCGAGCGCTTTATGGTATACCGCGACGTTTGGTTTCAGGCGCAGCGCTTCGTTGAAATCGGCTATGGCTTTGTCACGTTCGTCACGCCCCCCATGCCAGGCGAGGGTTCGCCCCCTTTGATAGTAGTACTCCGCGTTGCCTGGAGATTTGCCGAGCAGCTCGCTGTAGAGGGCGGTGATGAAATTTACGTTGGGCCCTATACTGCCGCGTCCGCTGTAGAGCCACGCGTTCTCTAACCATTCCCAGTACAGAAAGGATGGGTCCATCTCTACCGCTTTGGCATAATCGGCGACGGCTTTGGCCGAATCATCTTTCTCGTTTTTCTGCGACACCTTGGCGCGTTCGTAGTGCGCCATCGCCCGCCTTGCGTAATAGGGGGCGTTTTTGGTGAAGCGTTTTATCAAATTCGTGTAGTGGACGATAGCGCTGTCGGCGGCCTCTGC
>WQRV01000132.1 GCA_009786575.1 Chitinispirillia bacterium
ACCGACATGAGCGCGAGCATTGTCTGCTTCAAAAAGCCTTTAAAGTTGTTCGAAACCCTTGAAAAAGATTTAGATTACAGGGTATTGCAAAAAGAGCCAGGGATATATTATATTGATAGTAGAGGTACGGTTCCCGAAAAGTCGCTGGCGGTGCAGGTGGTGGTAAGCTCCGAGCTTCCCGTCAGCGAGTTCCTGCTCAAAGACTTGAACTGCGACATCGGCCACGCGGGGGCGCAGAGGTTCGTGGAGCTTTACGAAAAGGGCGAAGAGTACCGGGAACACTTGTCCATTTGGTTAAAAACGGTATTATGCGAAAATTTTGAATTCTTACAGAAGGAGGGGTATATGAAAGATTACGACGCAATAATTAAGCAGGCGGCCATTGACCTCAAGATTGCCGACCTCTTTAAGCAGGAGGGACGTCAAGAGGGGTGGCAAGAGGGCGAGCGGAAAGGACGGTTGGAGGAACGCCGGAACATCCTCGAGTTCCTCAAAAACGGCCATACTATCGAAGAGGCAGAGAAAGAGTTCGCCCTGACGTAATGCCAAAAACGGACGGCCACACAGGGCCGCCCCTACAGACCGGTATCCGCCGTAGGGGCGGGGCCTGCGTGCCCGCCCGCGATGCCGGGAATTGCGAAAAATTATCATTTACCTGTATCCGCCACCCGCACCACCCGACCCAAAGACCACACAACCACCAGTACCGCCCGAGGACGGGAATGCGGCAACTTCTTCCGTCTGCTGACGTTGTTTTTTATGGCTTCGGGACTCTCTCACCGCGAGAAAGTTCCGCTTTTTACTGGTTTGGGCTTTCCTCCGGCGGAGAAAGTACCTTTTTTGCGTATTTGGTACTTTCGCACACCCGCGAAAGTGCCTTTTTTGACTTTTTGGTGCTGTCGCAGGCCGCGAAAGTACCTTTTTTACGTCTTTGGGGCTTTCGCGGGCCGCGAAAGTGCCTTTTTTGACTTTTTGGTGCTGTCGCAGGCCGCGAAAGCGCATTTTTTGCCTGTTTGGTACTTTCGCACTGCCGCGAAAGTACCTTTTTTGCGTATTTGGTACTTTCGCACCTTTTTTATGTTTTTTGCGCTAATATAGCGCGGGTATTCCGAGACGAATTGACTCGGGTTAGTTCAACTATTGAATACAACATCTACTGTTGCCACACTGCTGCCGTATTTTCCACCGCCTTTCTGTAGCCCAAAAGTTCAAGATTTAGTTACCGCCGTGCGGCGACAATATTAAAAAACAAAATCTAAACGCCCCGTGCCGCGAAAATACGCGGAGCGGGGCGGCGGGTCGCAATTGCTGTGCTATTGCGATGCCGCAGAGTCCCGAAGACAGCGCAACGAAAACAGGCTTGTCTTGTAGTTGGTGTACCTGCCCACGTAGTCGCCGTAGCTCATGAACCGGCCCCAGGCGTAGCTCGCACCGCCCTCCGTGGCGCTCCACCAGTAGCCGTAGTAGCCGGCATCGTAGAAACCGCCGCTGAAATAGCCGTTGCCGCCCGGCAAGGCCGAAAAGCCGTACTCATCAGTACCGGGGATATAATCGCTACTTGTGTTCCAACCTGTCGTCGATCTCAACTTCGTTCCAGCATTATTATCATAATTTCCTGACGCATTAGGATCAACATACTTCACAAGAGTCTCCCACTCCGCATCACTCGGCACATGCCAACCGAAAGGACAAACTCCACGATGTTTAGTCTGAACTTGAGACGCGCAATCAGTGGAATTACAGCTTGAAGATAAATTCATCGCCGTCGCCCAATCGTAAAGACGACCGTAGAGATCGCAATTATTAGGATCATTATCGTAACAAACATCAGTATCAATACCCGGTACATCGTAATTCAAATTCTCAGCCATCCACGTTTGCGACCCTATCGTTACCGTACGATAAACTTGACCATCCCTTGAATCAGTAAAGGTACTATCCGCCGGCGTGGTAATTGTCTGCTGCCTGAAGTTAGCGGTCAACATCCGGTTGCCGGCCATAAGGATGGTTCCCGGGTTTCCAGTAACAGACTCCCCCGACCATTCCATGAACGTATATCCCGGCATCGGTTGTGCCTCCACGCGAACCGTTGTTCCGTCATCGTGCTCCGTACTTCCCGAAGATGGTGTACCGTTCACAAACACCGTACCGCTGTTTGCGGGATTAGTATTAACTGTAAGCCTGTACTTCACCGGCGTAAACATGGCGACCAGCGTTTTGCCTTCGTCTACCGTAACGGTAACGGTGGGATTTGTGGACGTAACCGCGCCCTCCCACTTGGTAAACGTGTAGCCTTGCTCCGCCGTAGCGGTTACGGTTACCTGCGTTCCGTTCACATTGCGCTCTATATCGCCGCCGCTTGGTGGGAAGGCACTTGTTTCGAGCCTTGCGGTATTCGGTTTGAATATGGCGATAAGCGGCTGGTTGCTGTTCATCGTGAGCGTTATGTCAGACTGTGTCTCCGTAGATGCCCCAGTCCATCTGTCGAACGTGTATCCTGCCGCCTCGATAGCTACCAGCGAGACCTTATCTCCGGCGGCGTAGTTTGGGCCGGGCGATGAAAGCTGTATTTCGCCGCCGTTCGCCGGGGCGCTGGCGATGTTGAGCGTGTACCCGCCGCACGGTGTGCCTACGGGTACGAAGCTGCTGTCCAAGCATCTTGTAGCTACCGCGTTGTTCTTGTCGCAGCCCTGAGTTAGCGGGTTATACTTCCCGTTGCTGCACAGTTTGTGCGCTTTGCCGGAGAAGCAGAACTCGTAATTGGGGTCGTACCGGTTCCCACGGCTGCAGTAGTCCGGCGGAGATTCGCAGGCAAAGAAACACATCACCGCGATAACGCAAAATAACATGCCGTACCGTAGGGGCGTTGCGTGCAACGCCCTTGTGTTTGACGCCCATACAACATCATCAGAAAAATTGCCATCTACCGAACATCCCGGCATTGTGGGCGTTGCACGCAACGCCCCTACGACGTCATTCTGTAAATCCTTATTGTTCTTCATGTCTTTGTTGTCCTTTTTAAAATAAAATGTGAATGGTTATACCGCACGCTGGCGGGCGACCGGGGGGCGGTCGGCCCTACGGGGAATGTGCGCCAAATGTAAATTTGGCGCAAATGTTGCCTTCGACTCCGCTCAGGCAACGGTCCCGGTGGCTGAGCGAAGTCGAAGCCACGGTGGGTGGTACAAATGTAAATTTGCGTGGCAATAAACGCGAGCAATATCAATATTAATGCGCCCAACACCGCGAGTACCATCAAAGCCGCCTTCTATGTAATAATCCGCAGACCGGCAGGGCCAAAAGTCCGCCCCGCCAAATTACCTATAGTCCAATATACATTACCGGCATTATACCTGTCAAATTTTTTTGGGGGTGGCAAGGTAAAAAATCGCTAACTCGCGGTAATTTAGGCCATTTGTGCCGTTTTAGGAGTTCCCGGATGGGGCAGTTTGACGTGCGGTGCCGGTATGCGGCCGGCGCCGCACCGTACTAGCGCGCGGGGACACAGCCCGGCGTGGTCAGACGCGCCGGCAAAACATAATCCCATAATAATTTGATTTTGACTTTAGCTTCGCTAAACCCCAATTTCCCCAAAACATTGATTATTTTACCATTAAAGTAACACTTTCCCCTTCCAAAGGTGTTTAATAGGTTATGGACACAACGGCGGGCGCTTCGCGCGTGGATGCTGAAGGGCTTTTCAGAAAATACTGGCCGATGGTGCTAAGGCGCTGTCAGCAACTGCTTTGCGACGACGAGGAAGCCTCCGACGCCGCGCAGGCGGTATTTGTGAAAATCATTGAAAAGCAGTCCGCGCTCCATAGCAGCTACCCGTCGAGCCTGCTCTGGCGGATGGCGACGAACTACTGCCTGAACGTAATACGCGACCGCGCGGCCGAGTCGGACACATCCTGCGGGGAGTCGCTTTTAGGGCGGATAGCGTATGCCGACAGCGACGAGGAGCGCCACGCCAGCCGGGGCGTGCTGCGGGCGCTGTTTGGGCGGCACCCGGAGTCGAGCCGCACCATAGCGGTGCTGCATCTGGTAGACGGCATGACGCTCGAGGAGACCGCGCGCGAGGTGGGCATGTCGGTGAGCGGGGTGCGCCGGCGGCTGCGGGAGCTGAAAAAGACATTAACGGAACTGGAGGATATATGAGTAAAAACGATGTCCCGGATTGGAAGCTGGAGCGGTACCTTCTGGGAGAGCTGCCGCCGGACGAGCTTGGCGCGATAGCCGCGCTCGAGCAAAGCGACGGTGAGTTTCGCGGGCGGGTTGCCGCTTTGAGGGCGAGCGACGACGCAATGCTGGCGAAGCATCCGCCGGAGCGGATGGCGCGCAAGGCCATGCTTGCGGTTACGGGCGGGGCAAGCGGCGCAGGCGCGCCCGTTTCTACAATTCACACACGGCAGCGCGGGGCCGGTATCCCGAAATGGGCGGTTCCCGCGTTTGCGTGTGCAGCGCTGATCGCCGCAGTGCCGGTTTACTACTCTTTGTTGACGGGCGCGAATAGCGATATTGCCGCCGCGGATGTTTACGAAGACCGCGTTAAGGGTACCGTGGGGGGTGCGGTATCCGAACCGGCCCTTGAGGTATGGCGCAAGGCGGGCGACGACGCGGAGATGCTCGCGCCTGAAACCGCCGTACGTACGGGGGACGTTGTGCAGCTGCGCTACATCGTCCCCAAACCGTGCTACGGCACGCTGATAAGCGTAGACGGCCGCGGCGTGCTGACTGTGCACTTGTCGGGCGACAACGGCAAAGCTGCGCAGCTGACCCCGGGGAAACCGGTCGCGCTGAAATCTGCGTATAAGCTCGACGACGCGCCTAAGTACGAGGCGTTCTACCTGATCACGGCAGCCAAAATTTTTGACTTGGAATCCGTAAAGGCGACGCTTTTGGGTACGGACCACCCGCCCGGCAGCGGGCAGGGCCTGTCGCTGCCTCAAAAGTCGGTTACGGCGTTTACTCTGAAAAAATTTGAGGAAAAAGGGATTAATTGATACAAATTTGTTGATATTTGTGGTATAATTAGGAGTGTGGAGTTTGGAGTTTAAAGTGTGGAGTTTTTTGACGTTAACTCCAAACTCCACACTCCAAACTGTCCGTTCAATGATTGGGGCATACTTGTGATATGTGCAGATAAATCCACCGGCGGCGTTTTCATCGGTACAGCTGTTAAGGCTGTACTGGTGCTGACGCTTGCCCTGATCTCCGTGTCAGCCGCCAACACGCCGTCCGACCAGACGCCGGTGCGGCGGTATTTGTTGTCTGCCGGGGCCAACAACGGCGGCAAGGACCGCGTCCTTTTGCGCTACGCCGAGTCAGACGCGAGGGCTTTCGCGGCGGTGCTTACGGATATGGGCGGCGTTTACAGGGGCGACGCGTTCATCCTCGCCAACCCCAGCGGGCGCGAGCTGCTCGGCGGGATAGTCGGCGTCAACAGGCTTATCGCCGCCAACAAGGCCAAGGAGCCTAACGTCAGGAACGAGGTTTTCATATATTACAGCGGGCACGCCGATGTGGACGGGTTGAAACTTGGCAGCGAAACTCTCTCCTGGGCGGATTTCCGAAAGGCTGTTAACGGGATAGGCGCGGATATCCGCGTGGCCGTGCTCGACGCTTGCGGGTCCGGCGCGATAACGCGCACCAAGGGCGGCGTAGCGCAGCCGGCGTTTTTGTCGGACGCGAGTTCCAATATGAAAGGGTACGCTTTCCTCACGTCAAGCAACGAAAACGAGGCGAGCCAGGAGAGCGACCGCATAAAGGGCAGCTACTTCACCCACGCGCTTCTAAGCGGCCTGCGCGGCGCGGCGGATTTGACGGGAGACGGGCGCGTTACCATAAACGAGGCGTATCAATACGCGTTCAACGAGACGCTGCAAAATACGCAAAACACTACCGCCGGGACGCAGCACCCCAGCCGCGACATGAATCTGGCGGGCACCGGCGACATTGTGATGACGGATCTGCGCGAGACGAGCGCTATTTTATCTTTGGACGCGGACATTGAGGGACGTTTTTTCATCCGGGACGCAAGCGGCAACCTGATCGCCGAGCTGCGCAAGATGAAGGGGCGCGCGATCGACCTCGGCATCGCCCCCGGAAAATACTCGGTGCAGATGGAGGCCCCATCGCGCAGGTGGACGGCAAGCGCTGTCACCGTAACGGAGGGCCGGAAAACCACGCTTACCATGAACGACATGACCGCAATGGCCCGGAGGGAACGGACCGTCAGGCGCGGGGGCGGCGAGGATTCTTTGGGCCTGTCCGACAGCTCAGAAATCGCCGGAGCGGATGATTATATCGATGACGACGGTATTGATGGTGATGGCGGCAGCCCTGCCCGGGAGTTTGACGAACTCCTTACTTCCGGCGCGACCGCTGACACGTCATCATCATCCTTATCATCCCCCGCCGATTCCCTGATGTCAACCGCGTCATCCGGCACACCGCTGCCGCCACGCCCATTGCCGGTAATCAACCCTATGCTCGACTCCGCCTGCCGTGCGCCGTACCGCGTCAACACCGGCATAATCATCGCAAGCAGCAGCGCACCGGAAAAAGGTTTGCAGTTTTCCCTGCTCGTCAACCACGCGCGGGAGCCGTTCTGCGGGACGCAGGTCTCCGTTCTCGCCAACAGCGCAGGCGCCGACATGAACGGGGCGCAGGTGTCGGCGGGTATCAACATCTCTTTGGGCGGAGGCAGGCTGACACAGGCCGCTCCCGTCAACATTGTTGCTCAGGACCTTAACGGTACGCAGGTTGGGCCGATAAACCTCGCGAGAAGCCGCGTGGAGTACGTACAGGCCGGCGCGGTAAACTTCGCCGGGGCCATTGGGTACGTGCAGGCCGGCGCGGTAAACATAGCCGACAGCGCGGGGCGCGTGCAGGCCGGTGCGGTAAATTTCGCGGATAATGTAAGATACGTACAAGCGGGCGCGGTAAACGTAGCCGGGACCGCAGGCAGCGTACAGGCCGGCGCGGTCAATATCGCCGGGAACTCAAGCCCCGTGCAGGCCGGCGCGGTAAACATCGCCGGAAACGTCGTGCGCCCCGTCGGGCTCGTAAACATCGCGGGGCACAGCGAGAAGACGCCCATCGGCCTCATCAACATCATAGGCAACGGCATCCTCGACGTTACCTGCTATATAGAAACGTCCGGCGATGTGGGCGCGTCGCTGCGCACCGGAACACCGTGGCTCTACACGCTTATCGAATACAATCAGCCAATCGGCTACATTAACGAATGGCCCAAGTGGGCGGGCGCCGGGATAGGGACGCGCTTCGGCCTCTCAACGCCGCTCACCGTAAACGCCGACGCGCTGTGGGCAACCATCTACTACGACCACCGCAACACGTTCTTCGGGTGGCCCGAAGAAATTTACAGGCAGAAAAGCGCCGATAAGGATAACTACTGGTTCACCGACTACCTGCTGAAGTTCAGGCTCGGCGGAAGCGCTACCCTCTCGCCGTTCATGGCGCTTACCGCCGGCGCGAGCGTCAACGCGCGCATAGACGGCGGCGCGCGCAGATGGTGGGCGGATTATCTCAACAATCCGGATAATCTTATGGGCGGGAAAGATTCCTACGCCGAAAAAGCGAAAAAGGCCAGCGACGCAAAGGTCTGGCCGGAATTCTACTTCGGCGTAACCTTGGGCAGGGTCAACCCTCCGGCGGATAAAAAGTAACGGGAAAAATCAACATCAAAATCAAATTCTTATGGGATTATGTTTTGCCGGTGCACTGGTAAGAGACGTGCAAGGCAGATACAAAGGCCTTTCGCAGTCCGAAAATTAACATTTGTCCTATACATTAACATTACCGGTATTGCACAAAAACCGCCTGTAGGGGCGACCGTCCCCGGTCGCCCGTGCCGGAATTGCGATATTGTGGTTTATCGTTGTGATGGATATACGGTTTTGACGGAAACAAAACGGTTTTG
>WQRV01000133.1 GCA_009786575.1 Chitinispirillia bacterium
GAGCGAGACGTTTCCTTTCAGCGACAGTTTTGGGGCGCCTTCCTTTATGGCGCTTGGGCGTTTATCGACATCTACGCCGCCTAAGGAGCAGTTCAGGTGGTTGATGATTTGCCACTCTTTGGGCACGACGAGCTCTACGGCCCCGAAGCTGCAGTTGATTTCGGCATCTACGCCGTTTGGGGATGGCGTAGCCTGATCGAGGTAGACTTCGAGCGCCCCGAAGTTGCATTGCATCTGCACGGATTCGAGGGCGTCGGCGGTTATGCGGCGGCTGACTGCCCCGAAGTTTACGCTGACCGACGGGTTGTTGCCGCCGGTGCAGTTCTCTGTGGGCGCTTCGTGCCGCCTGCTCCCGGATTTATGGCCCGTGTGGACGCCGCAGATAATCCGGCGCCTTCGCGGGAGCAGCACGGCGAGCCCGACAGACGCGAGTATGGCGGTTAAGAACAGGGCCCAGGCCTCTATGTGGGGCAGGTTGAAGTGTGAGCGGAATACGATGTACAGCACCGCTGCCGGGAGCGGGAGCGGGGCGATGTGCAGGCGCGCCAGGCACTGCACGGTAAACGCCAGCGACAGGATCGCCACTATTATGCTGCCGGCCCCGAGGGTTGTGAACCCGCTGATTTGGTTGATCAGGATGAAAGCCGCCGCCGAGAGCAGGAAAGTGCCCCAGATTAATTTTGAAACGCGCATACCGGTACCATCTTTCTTGTTTATGTGTTTTTGACTTTTCATAAAAATAATTTACGCGGAGCGGGAGTTTTGCGGAAAAATAATAATTGAGCAGCCGGCGCCCGTAACTCGTCCGGAAACCGCGTCGTAGCGGGGCAGGCGGTGGCTTTATGCCGGAACTCGCCCCGAAATTCGTGCAGAAACGGGCAATATTCGGTGCCAAATTCGTGCACAAAACGCCAATGTTTGATGCCAATTTCGTGCAAAAATGTAAAATTAGCCTTGAATTTTGTGCGGCCACATAGTATACTTATCTTATCTAATCACGCGAAAAACGGTATTTTGAGGGGGTAAAACATGGCAAACGAGTATATAAGGCGCAATATTGACGGTGAGCTTTTGGCCTGGAAGTCGGATGAGGGGCGCCGGGTGCTGCTGCTTCGCGGGGCGAGGCAGGTGGGGAAGTCGAGCTCGGTCAGGAAACTGGGAGAGAGTTTTCAGCACTATTTAGAGGTGAATTTTGAAAAGGAGGAAAGGGCCCGCGGGTTGTTTTCAGGCGATCTTCATGTGAAAGATATTTGCACAGACCTTTTCGCCATGTTTGGTAAGCCGATAATTCCAGGCAAAACGCTGGTATTTTTTGACGAGATCCAAAACTGTCCGAGGGCGATTACGGCGTTGAGGTATTTTTATGAGGATTATCCCGAACTCCACGTAATAGCCGCCGGCTCGCTTTTGGAGTTTGCGCTGAGGGCCCTGCCGTCATTCGGTGTTGGCAGAATCAGCCCGCGTTACATGTATCCGTTATCGTACAGTGAGTTTTTGAATGCGTGCGGAAGGGGTATGCTTTGGGAGGCGGTATGCAAGGCATCGCCCGAAAATCCTCTGCCGGAACCGCATCACCGGATGTGTTTGGATTATTTAAAAAAATTTCTTCTGCTCGGCGGAATGCCGGCCGTTGTGGCTGATTATCTTAAAAACGAAAGGATACATGATACCAAAAAGGTGCTGAAAGAGTTAATGGATACGTACAGGTCCGATTTTGAAAAGTACAGGGCGGAGGTTCCCGGCTTGCAGGTCGCCGCAGTGTTTAAGGCAGCGGCGGATCAGAGCGGCGGGAGGTTCAACCACGCCAAAGTTGAGCAGCTGAGCTACCGTCAGGTCAGGGAGGGCCTTGATGTGCTGCAGATGGCCGGCCTGCTTATCCCCGTTACCCATGCCTCGGCCAACGGCATTCCGCTGGGGGGGCAGATTAATCCTAAAAAAATTAAGTACCTCATGTTAGACACGGGAATCTTCCAAAGTCAGGCGGGGCTGGAGCTATCGGATATCTTGCTCGGTGATGAGGTTACGCTGATAAACAAGGGTACCATTGCCGAGCAGTTTGTGGGACTGGAACTGAAGAAGGCGTTGGCCGATACTTTTCAGGATGACCTGTACTTCTGGTCGCGGGAAAAGCCGGGAAGCAACGCGGAGGTAGACTACGTGGTCCAGAAGGGTGCGAAAATAATCCCTATTGAGGTAAAATCAGGAAGCAACGGCAAGATGCAGAGTATGCACATCTACCTCAAGGAGAAAAACGCTGAGTTCGGCGTAAGGACCTCGCTTGAGAATTTCTCAACGTACGACAAGATAAAGGTGTATCCGCTCTACGCCATCGGAAATTTGGTGCGCGGGCTGCCGGGAGATACGCCTGAAATATCAGGGTATTTCTGAATTTGCCGATGCCTGCCCCTACCTGTTGTAGAAGAGGTACCCGTTAAAATCGTCTATCCGGACGGTGTCGGCGTCGTAGTAGTAGTACCCGCGGTACGCAGTGACCCAGACGCCGTAGCCGTTGCCTTCGATGATGAGCGGTTTATCGCGCGATATGCCGCCGCCGGCAGGCGATTCGTCGGGAGGGTCGACTTTTGGGAGCTCTACCGTGAACTCGCGGTTTCCCGGGATGACCTTTATGGCCAGCGTATTTTGTCTGGCGGTGCAGACGATTTCGTCTGAGCGCTTGCCGGCGTCAGGGTCACAATTGATTATGGCGAAGGTGTTGAAGGCGGACATGCGCCTGATTTTGTTATTATTGGAATAGCTGCTCCACCAGAACCGGTCTTTGCCGCTGGAGCCGCCCTTTTTTTTGGCGTTTTCCTGTTGACAACCGCCGCAATCACCGCCGTCATCGCCGTCGCCGCAACTGCCGCAATCGCCGGATGCCGGTTTCTGCTCCTGCCGCAGCCATCTCTTAAGCGCGGCGATGCTGGCGTAGGTATCATGGCTGCTGTCGGCGGCGAAGAGCTGTTTCAGGCTCTCGTCGCCGAATGTCTTCTGTACGTACCTTATTTTTTCGAGCAGGGTTTCTTTATCCGCGTCTTTCATGCCGGTAAAGAAGCCTTCGTCCGCCGGTGATATTTCTTTTTTATCCGGTATCATCCCGCTGATCTCTGAGAGAAGGATGTGTTTTACGGTATTGGGTACGCCCTGCAAGCCTGCCGATGAGAGGAGGATGATCGCGGCGAGGGATATGGGAATCCACTTGATGCGCGCGGCTTTGGTGATGTATATGTGCGCGAATATCGCGTAGAACCAGATGTTTACTAAGAGGAGGTAGCCGCGCGTTATGGTGATGCCGTAGTCGTCTATGCGGCGGAAGATCCCGATGCTCATGAGTACCAGAAGCGGCGCTATTATCAGGCTGAAATAGCGGGAGATGAGGTCTATGGCTTTGCTCTTTTCCAAGAGGCGCGACGGGTAGAGGAGCATTATGGTTATCAGCCCGCAGCTTGCGAGTGTGGAGACGAGCCACGAGACCATGCCGCGGGGCAGTTCCCACGCGAAGATGATTTTAAACAGGTACGCGTAGAGTATGAGGATGTAGACCGCAGCGAGCGGGGTCAGTATGTAGAGCCCGAGAATTTTCAGTGTCTTGTTCGGCAGTACCTCTTCACTGTGCTTGGCGGTTTTGCTTGGGAGGTGCGCGAGGAAGTAGAGGGACGTGAAAAGGACACTGCAAATTATTGACAGGTAAGCGTACATCTTATCATTTATATTTACCTGGAACAGCGAGTAAACCGCAAAAAGCGCCAGAGTGAACCCGACCGCAAGAATCATTCCGAAACAACTCGCCAGAGCGTACTGAAAGATAGTCTGCGCGGTGAAATTCCAGAAGGGCCTGTCCTTATCCCTCTTCAGAAAAGATATGAATGGTACCGCTAACAGTGCGGATATGCCTATGGCTATGACTTCTAACCATTTGCCGATGACCATATCATCAGCGTCCTCCGGCAGGAAGCAGCAGTACACGCCCCACAGGGCCACGGCAGCGGCGGTAACGGCGTGCCGTTTTATATTACCAACAAGGTCTTCGAGCAATAGCGTTGCTATTACGCTGATGACCGCGCCGACTATAAGGAACGTATATATTCTGTAGGATTCGCTATAAGAGATGTCCCATTTGCCAACGAGCGAAAAGAGCTGAAATGTTATGGCAAGCAAAAGCAGGATGCTTATCGGAAAACGCACTCCAAGCAGCTTTAGCTTTTGGGATATTGATTCGACGGAAAATTGTGTTTTAAAAAATGATATTACGGACATCTAAAACCTCACTTTGATTTTGGTTTCGAGATAGAAATGGGTACGGATATTTGTGGGCCCGAACTCGCCGCGGTTGCCGTCGTTAAACAACAGATCCTTGTCAAGCGGGATTTGCGCCATGGCGGTGAGGGATACGCCTTGTGAGATATCGTGGTTGAACGTCATCATCGGCGTGAATGAGGCGTCGTCTATGCCGGAGATCAGCGCGATCCCGGCGTTTGTGAAATCGCTGAACCGCCACACGAGGCCGGTGTAGAGGTAGTTTTCGTTGATAAAGCTCCCGCCGCCGCGCATAGATGTTGAAGACGCCGCGCCGCTGTAGAGGTATTCGGCCATGACAACGAGCTTGGCCTTGAAGAGCGAGTAGTCGAACCCGGCGCTGAAGGAGAGGCCGTCGATTTTGTCTTCGATATTATCATTATAAGTATAGAGCATATCCATCACTAATCCGATTTCGACATCCGCTTTTAAGGACAGGCCGGCGCGGTGTGTCCACGGGTTTAGCGCCGTTCCCGGAAAATTTTCCGAGCGTTCGAATGAGTACAGGGCCTGGATGCTCGCTCTGTCCCAGTGCCGGTCGGCGGATATTCCGGCGATGCCGCTGTTTGGCGCGAGCGGGTCGCGCCCGGTTACGGCGAAGCCCTGCATCTTAAAATCATCATTCGGGAACCAGGACAGTCCGCCGCCGAGAATTGCGCGGGGACGGGCGTCCGGCTTCAGGGGATTTTTGGGGTTGAGGAAGTCAGACGGCCCCCATACGGTGCTGAACCCGAACGGCAGGCGCATCAGTCCGGCGTCGAAGTTGACGGTTTCGGATTTTAGCCGGAGATAGAGGCGTTCGAGTTCGATCATCGCGGTGTAATTTTGCCCGTTGTCAATATCCACACCCAAAGATGACGCCCTGACAGCGTAATTGCCGCCGGCGGCTATGAGGTTGACCGCGCCGAAGAACGTGGCGTTATCACCAATGCGGGACTGCATACGGATATTCGCGTACTCTTCGATGCCGTATGACACCGCAGGCGCGTCGCCCGCGCCGGCTGTTGCGGACACGGCGGACTCAAAGACGCCGGAGAACGACATTCCGCCGGATTTGTTTTGGGCGGGTGTTGTCAGCGCAAATGTGATTAATATTGACGATATCAATACCAAATGTTTCATAATACGCCTATCGTTCCAGATTACGCTGGCTGAATACCGCGTCGGGTATCGGCTTATCCAGAATGACGTTATTCATTTTCATCGTAGTCTTGCTGTTCTTTCTCAACAGGTCCTTCATCTCCACCTCTACAGGGAACCGCTTGCCGTTAATCACTTCCGCTTTTATGAGGTTGTACTCTTTCAGTTTCGCGCCGGAGAGGGCGTACAGTTCGTAGTGCAGCAGGTCGCCGTTCTCCTTGTCTATCCATAGCTTGCGCTTGGGGTAGCTCTCGGTCTTCTTCTTTGCGGATAAATCCAGCACCCAGGCATCGCGTTCCCTCCACTTCTCAGTTCCGCCGACCACCGCGTTGTAGCGGCTCGCCAGCGTCTCGTTGTTGACGGCGTCTTCATACGACATATCCGACCCCATCATCGATTCCTTGAGCATATGGCCTGATATCAGCATCACGCCCTCGTTGTCGGGGGAGTAGACGTAGAGACGCCCGCCTTTTTTGAGGTATTTTGTACCTTTGTCTTCGGGATTAAGGAATTCGATGAAGCTGTCGGAGTTATCGCGCACCCAGGCTTTCATCGTCTTTACGAATTTGCGGTTGTTGTGGTCGATGATAAGCTCGCCGTCGTATTCCGCGGTCTTATAGACCTCGTTGTTATCGACTTTGGCGAGGAGCTCCTCGGCGGTGGGGGTTTTGTTTTGTGCGTTGACAGATGTAAACGCTGCCGTCATCACAACCATCATAACAGATACAAATTTTTTATTCATGCCATTCCTCCTGAAAAAAGTCAAAACATTAAAGTCAAAATATTCAAAGTCAAATTCTTTTTTTGGGGACAGGGGGCTCCGCCCCCCGTAACGCCCCCTACCCTAAAACCGATATCCTTATGTATCCTAAAGTCAAAGTCAACATTTTAAAGTCAACGTCAACATCAACACCATAAAATCAACAGCTATCTTCTCAATGCTTCAACTGGCTCAACAAACGCGCTTTTTAAAGACGGTATCAGCGTAAAAATTGATGCTACAGCTACGCCAAGCAGCCACGCGTAGACTAACTTCATCGGATTGAAATTGAAGAAGATTGCGTTGGCCAGCGGCATTTCGCTGAAGGTGCTTCCTACGAGGTCGCCGAGGCGTATGGGGTAGTTGCTCCCTATGCCTACGAGTGTCCCGCCGATTGTTACCCCTATGAGCGCGCCGAACGCGGCGAGGAAGAGCGATTCGAAGAAGAAGACGGTTACGATCTCGCGCCTCGTCATCCCCAAACATCCCATCATGCCGATTTCCTTTATGCGCTCGTGGATTATCATCACCACCGTGTTGATGATGAGCAGGCTTGCCACTATCAGAAAGACCATGAAGACGGTGGTGTAGATTGGCGTGATAGACTCCATTACCGCCGCCCAGTAATTATCCCTCCACTCGGAAACGACGCTGCCCTCTCCGAAAGCTTTTTGCAGTTCGTCGGCGATGGGTTTGCTCAGCTTCTCCTCATCGGCGTAGACGATAAGCTGCTGGGTCCCTTCCCCCATGACAAGCAGCTTCTGCAGGCGTTCAAAGTCTACGATTATGAACCGCTCGTCTATTTTGAGATAGTCGAAGTTGAAGATGCCGGTGATTTCGGGGCTCCACATTTTGTCGGAGAATTGCGCTGAGACGGTTTTGAGGGGGATGCGGTCGCCGATTTTGAGGCCGGAGTTTTCGGCGAATACGCGGCCCACCGCGCACTCGTTTGTACCCCGCGCCGGGTAGCGGCCCTCAACGAGGCCACTATTGCGGTCGGTCATATTGAAAGTGTTTTCTTTTATTTCATCCTCAACGTTCAACCCCCATAGAACCGCGTGCTTTATCGTGCTCTCCTGCAATGTCGCCCTCGTGGCGATGCGCGGGAAGACGGCGCGTACGCCGGGGATATTTTTTGTCTCCTCTGCCATCTCTTTCCAGTTTTTGCCGTCGGCCACCGGGTACTGCACGGGCATGAACTCGCTGTCGGCGTCGTACTGCTCGGAGACTACGCGCACGTGGCCGAGGTCGAATATCTGCACAAGGTCGCGGATGCCCTTCTGCACCCCGCCTATCATAGACCAGTAAACGATGATGAAAAACACCGCGATGCCGACCGCGGCGAAGCAGAACATTGTGCGGCGCAGGTTACGCCAGATGTTGCGGTAGGCGATGGTTACAAGCATCCCCGTCCCGCCCATTTTTTGCTGTGTTGACATTTATACCGGTTCTCCTATTGTCAATATCATTCAAACCTCAAACTGTCCGTAATCCTCATCTTAACCGCCCGCTTAGTCGGGAAGTACGCCATGAGTGACGCCAATATTGTCGCCGCGCCGCCGGTGATGAATATTACCGGTACGTCCCACACGCTGCGCAGTACCGACGTTACCCTGAAACCGGGGCCGCCGCCGAG
>WQRV01000134.1 GCA_009786575.1 Chitinispirillia bacterium
GGGGGGGGGGGGTTATATTTTGTACCTTATACATAGTCAACATGCCGTCACTTGAAGTTGTTCGTGAATATCCAGCGTTATCGCTTGATACAGAATATACATTACGGTGCGCCGTAAAAGCAAATATTTTTTATTTTTCAACAATTCCCACCCAGCCGCTGTGTTTCAGGCGGCCTCCTTCCGGGTAAGATAATGGGTAATTTAGCGTAGCTAAAATCAAAAGACTATGGGATTATGTTTTGTCGGTGCATTGAGCCGTCGGGACACCGTATATGGGGGAAAAGAGGCCCCTTGCGGCACTGGCGGGAGCATGTAATCACTTGCATTAAAAGCTCGGCCGCCGAAGAATTCGCTCACGGTTGCGGAACCCGGTTCGTATAGTGAAGTTTGGAACACCCGGTACGCGACACGGCCCACGTTCCGGGCAATGGGGCAGCGGGATGGGCGGTTTTAATCTTTTGACTTACCCGCGTACCGTAGAAGCGAACGTCTTTCATGCCGGGCGGCGAGTAGTTATGTTGGTGCTGATGGTTCTGCGGCCGAGATGTGAATGCATGGATTGCATGCTCCCGCCGGCACAGCAAGCCGCCTCTTTTCCCCCGTACCACGGGATGGCGCCAGCACAATGAGGCGACAAAACATAATCCCATATTGCTTTTAATTCTCACCGCGAAACCACAATCTATCACGCCCCAAGCAACGCGAAGGATATGACGTTTATGCCGTCGTTTCGGGTGTAGCTTATGCCCGTACCGGTAATGATATTCAGCGATTTGGGCGGGCTTACCCTCTCCGGGTTCGCCGGTCCGGTTAGGATAAACTGCCCTGCCTGCCGCCGCCCGTCCACCTCGTGGCGGATGTAATCCCACAGTTTCGGTTGCACCTGCCATTCGCCGGTCAGGCGCGGGGTCTCGCCAATGAGCAGGCGCCGCGGCGCCATCTCCATGAGGCCGAGTACATTCCTGTCTATGTCGACCCGCAAAACGCTCCCCGCCACCTGCATCGTAGACTCGGTCTTCCCGCACAATTTGGCCCCACGAATGAGCACTGCGCCGGAAAAATTGAGCTTTTTGCGTAACTCGTTGTCTGTAAATATGTTATTGTATGTAATAGTATATCCGCTTTACATATTGGCGACAAATCATTTTACACTTTGCCGGCGATTTGCTTTACCCAAATTAGAATACATCATGCCGCGAGGGGGTGCGGTTTTTTATTGAAGCGGGCATTACAGCCCTCGCGGCGTCTGTTCAAAAAGCGGGGTGGGCGGCACGAAAAATTTGGCATTTCGGCGGGAACGATATATTTTATAATGGGGCGGTGCCGGCAAATATCATTAAACGGTAATGATGCGCCGAATATCTACCGATACTGCTACCATCGGCCAGAAGGCGCTTTTACGGCGCGGGCGCGGGGATTTTATGGGTATAACTGCGGCACAGAAAACACGGCTTGGGGTCTTTGTGATCATCGGGATGGTCATACTGGCCGCGTTTATCGTTGTGCCCGTGGCCAACAAGATGTCGCACCGGACCAAGACCTACGTGGCGTTTTTCGAGGGGGAGTCGCTGCAGGGGCTTGAGGTGGGGGCGTCCGTTAAGTTCAACGGCGTGAGCATCGGCAAGGTGCAAAAGGTCTCCTACAACCCCGCCGACATCAACAAAATGAAGGTAGACATGAACGTTGTGGAGGGGTTCCCCATGCGGGTCGACATGTACGCCACTACGGGGATGATAGGGATAACGGGGCTAAAGTACGTGGAGATATCGGGCGGGAGCAACGAGGCAGCGCTGCTGAAGCCGGGCGGTGAAATTCCCACGCGGGGGACGCTCTTCGCCAACATCGGCGAGCGGGTTGAGGTTTTGGCCGATCAGGTGGAGACGCTGCTCAGGCAGCTTAACGTCATCACGAGCCCGGACAGCCTGCACTCGGTAAAAGTCGCCATCGACAATCTGGCGGATCTGACGGGCGATGCCAAGGGGCTCTTTGTAGACGCCCGCGCGGTGATCCCGGCGGCGCTCAAAGTCGTCGATTCGGTGCAGTCGGTGATCAACGAGGTGCTGCGGGTCTCGCAGGACGTCAAGGAGGTGAGCGGCATCTTCAGGGAGGGCGTGGAGGGCGGTAACATCCCCGGGCTGCTCTCGCGGGTTGACAGCACAGCCGCCTCGGTGAAGACGCTCACCGGCAACTTATCGCTCATGGTGCTGCAGACGAGCGAAGACTTTTCGGTGAGCATGGAGAACCTGCGCGAGACGATGGAGGGGGCGAACCAGCTTATGAAGATGCTGTCGGAAAACCCGTCGCTGCTTATCCGGGGCGAGTCGAGGGAGAGGGACAGGCGGTAGTTTTTGGTTTGGGGTGCGGAGTTTTGGGATGCGTATTCATGAGGGTTAGGGGTGTATTATGAGGTATGACAGGGATCTGAAAGCCCGGGGCGGGCGGCGGGCCGTTGCCGTTGCCATATCGCTATGCGCGTGTGCGGCGCTGACACTCTTTGCCGCGTGCGCCAAGATGCCGCACCGGCAGTACTTTATGCTCAACTACGAGCCGGCGAAGATGCAGCACCGGGCCATGGAAAACCCCTACGCCGCCGTGATACGCGTGCGCGAGTTCTCCATTGAAGAGGCGTACAACCGCCCGCAGATTGTGTACCGGATGAGCCGCTACGAGCTGCGCTACTACAACTACAAGTCGTGGGCGGTAAAGCCCACGCGCATGCTGACGGACCTTTTCTACAAGCACATGAACTCGGAGCAGATCGTTAGCGGGCTGGTGCGCCGGTTCGACGAGGGGCGCAAGCCGGACTACGAGCTTACGGGCTTCATAGAGGCGCTCGAGGAGTTCGACAGCGACGACCTGCTCTTCGCCCACGTGGCCGTACGCCTCACGCTCACGAACCTGTCCAGCGGGACGACGCTCTACAGCCGCCTGTTCGACCTGCGCCGGCGGGTCTACACGCGCGACACGCACGCGGTAATAAAGGAGATGTCGCAGATAATGGAGTACATCTTCACCGAGGCCATTTCAGACATAGACGCAAAGCTCGCCGCGGAGTTTGGGATAGCAGAATTTGAGGGGCCGTCGTTTACGCCGGTCGAGGAACCTACTTTCATGACGGAGGAGTGATGGTACGCGCTGTTTGCCGTTTGTCAATCATAGCCTGTCTGCTTCTGGCAGCCGCCGTGTACGCCTCCGGCCTGCCGGGCCAGGAGCTTACCGACGAGCGCATCCACAACTCGCGTCTGCGCCGCGGGGACGCCAGCGCGGCCGCTGTAGACACCGTGGTGCGCAGCGCGGCGAGGACCGAGCTGTCATGGATTGAGGCAACTATGAACACCTGGAACGCGCCCTCGCTCGCGGCGCAGCAGTCCGCCGACGAGACCAACATCCCCTTCGGCAAGGGCGGGGTCTTCATACCCACAATGACAGAGATCAACTCGGAGCCCGACATAGAGGTGTTCGACAAGAACGGCAACCTGGTAGCCTCGGGCGAAACCGGGCGCTCGTTTGCGCTTGAGCCCGGCGAGTACCTGGTTACGCTCGGCAGCGGCACCGCCGAACAGCGCATCCATAAACCCGTACGGGTAGAGGAGGGCCGCACGCTGCCGCTCATCCCCGACTGGTCCGGCCTCCTTATAGACGTGGTAGACGAACAGGGTATCGCGCTCAAGGGCGAATATGAGCTCGTGCGGATAGACGAGTTCGACCCCTATGGCCGCGGCTACGGCGCGAGCATTGAGCTCGGCGAAACCGTGCGCGCGTGGATCCTCAAGCCCGGCATCTACAAAATCCTGGGCGCCGGCGAAGGCTACCAAACAATGACCAACTTCGTGACCGTGCGGCTTATGCCCGGCGAACTCACGAGTTTCCTGCTCATTCAGGACCCCGAAAACAACTACCGCATCCGCGGCGGCGGCACGGTGCACCTCACGCCGTCTACTAAGCTCACCTCAAACTGGCTTGCAGGCGCGAACGTGGGCGCAAATGTGCAGCTCAACGCCGAGACCGACCACCAGGCCAACGCGGGCTCGTCAAACAGCTTCACTATGGGCTTCATGCTCGACGCGTGGGTTCTCTACAGAAAAAAACCGGTGGAGTGGAGCACGCGCCTGCGCCTGGACCAGAGCCTCAACATCACCGACAACAGCATCGAAAATATGATCAACAACCCCGACCGCGTGCAGATGTCGAGCATATTCATCTGGAGAATACTCAACTGGGTGGGCCCCTACGCCCGCGGCGAGTTCAACACGCGCCTCTTCCAGAACAGGATCAGGCGCAGCAAGAACGAAACCGGCTTTGTCTTCGTAGACGAAAACTACTTCTATACCGGCACGGATACCGTGCAGGTATTCACTATAGAGCCGGGCCTCTCGCCCACAATCTTCGAACTCGGCGCGGGCATCAACGCCGACCTCACCACGCGCCGCTACTTCGAGGCCCGCGTCCGGGCAGGCTTCGGCACCGCATACTCGCGCTACGACGACCGCTACAGAGTCATAGAAGAAAACAAGGTCACGTACAACTCACCCGATTCGCTCGAACAAAAGCTCTCCGCGGTAAACAGCATCATACTCTACCCCGAAGACCGCGTCAACATTCTGGAGCTCGGCCCGCAGATGTCGCTCGGCGCAACCGTGCGCATAGGCGCGGTCGCAAGCGCCGAGGGCGAAATCAAACTCTTCGCGCCCGTGCTGCCCGAACAGCGCATCACCAAGCCCGACATCGAAGTAAACGGGACGTTCTCGTGGCGCCTCAGCCGCATACTGAACCTCGACTATACCTACAGGCAGAACCTGAAACGCCCGGCCGAGTTAGACGTCCCCGTCCACACATCAACGCACGGGATCTGGCTGCGCCTGCACTACTCAAGCAGGTAACGCGCCGGTATGGACCATAAATAAGGAACGATGACGGAAAATGCCGCAGATGAACGACAAACACAACACAAACAGCCCGCCGCCAAGCCCCTTCGCCGAGTTCACGCCGGTGCTGTGGGAACCATACGGGGACGGAGAACCCATCTACTCCGTTAAACGGAACCACGGCATCAAAGGCTCGTTCAAGCTCCACAACCTAAACGACGCCATAAACGACAACCGCCAGCCGCTCGAACAGATACTCCTTGAGTACTGCATAAACGAGACCAGCTTCCCGGTTGTAACAGTCGCCGACCTGCTCTACTCCCCCTACCCGTGGGACACCGCCGCGGCAGGCAACATTCTCGGCGAGGTGGCGGAACGCATCGCAAGGCGCATCACCAAGTACTTCCTCAAGTACCGCCGGATAAACGGCAAACGCGGCAAAATGGGAGGTATCTTCGACAGCCGCTTCGACCCCAAACTGCGGGACGACTACATCGTAGCGCACACCGAAGACTACCTGCTGAAAATCCAGCGCTACCCGAACCTCATCATCCTCAAACTCACAGGCAGGACGGGAGAGGCCGCGCACGGAAAATTCGGCTACGAGAACATCAAGGAGCTCGACGGGTTCTTCGATTACAGATACGGCGGGCGCAGATACATATTAGTCCTCGAAAGCAAGCTGGAAAGGATCAACGTAAACTGCGAGGACCTCGTGAACAACCTCTTCGTCCCGCTGAAAGAACTCTTCCCCGAGGCCGCGTTCAGCTACGTGCTATTCACCGACCGCAACTCAATCATCACCCGCGGCACAAACGAGAGCTACCGCCAGCTCAAGCCCCTGCCCATAAGAATCCACGAAGAGCTCAAGCCCCACGGGATAGACACCCTCTTCTTCACATTCAACGAGACGCGGGAAGACTTCGAGCGCATCAAGGACTTCCTGATAACACAATACCGCAGCATCCGCAACCTCGGCGTAACACTGCGCGGCAAAACGGTAATCACCGACCGCGAGCTCACAGTCTTCGACGGCGGCGAAACCCCGCACATAAAACTCGTCAAGAACCTCAAAACAGGCATGTGGCGGGAGGTGCCGCTGAGGCATAAGAGGTGAAAGTGGCGAATCCGCAAATATACGTTATCCCGCACGGCATCACACCGGGAAATTGGGGGTTGGCGTTGTAATTACATTTTGTAGGGGCGACCGTCCCCGGTCGCCCGCAACGCATGGATTACAATATCCCGCAAAATACACAATCCCACGTAGGGGCGTTGCGGTATACGTCAATCAAACGCAATATCGCAATTCAAGCACGGGCGACCGGGGACGGTCGCCCCTACAAAAGCATAACGGCAGACATCACCCTCACGCCATCCTTAACGCGCGTTGCCTCAACGAGATATTTACCTGCCGGGAGTTCCCGCAGCGATACGCTTGCCCCGCCGTTAGTGTTAATTTTCGCCGCCGTCCTGCCGTTCAGGTTCATTACCCTTATGCGTACTTTGGCATCCGGCGATCCGTTGACGGTGAGAATTTTTCCCTTGACAGACGCTAATTGCAAATATCCGCGGGCCGCGTTTTTGTTTCCGTATACGCTTGTTGCGGCGGGGCCGTCGGTCGGGCCTTGGTGGAACTGATACGAGCTCAGGCGGAAGGGTTCGCCTGTTCCCTTGAAGACGAGGTAGAGGTAGTCCTTTACGCCGGAGAGATTCGAGACATCGGCTTCAAAATCTCTCCACGCCGTCCATCCACCGGTTGAGGCGATTTCGCAGGTTCCAACCAGTGTACCCGTTTCACTTCCTGTCCGCAATTCAATCTTCCCGCCGGAAGAAGACGCGCTCGACGCGCGTACTGTAAACTTCGCCGCGCCTGTTCCGAAGTCCACGCCTTTGAGGCGGATCCAGTCGCCGTCGGAAACGGAGGTGAGTATCATGCCTTCCGCGCTGATCGAATCGGTTTTGATTCCCGATTGCCTGTTCATAGTTGTGGCTTTTATGGCATTGTACGGATTGAAGGATTTAATTTGCGGTGCGCCGCCGGCGGTTACGGTAACTTGTTTTATCGTGCCGTCGGTGTTGTACCCCAGCGTATCTACGCTGACGCTTCTGTATTCGCCGGAACTTATGTTATTGGCGATTTTCACGCGGCGGTCGTGGTAAAAAGCGTACCACCTGTCCTTGTATTCCACTATGCCCTGATGGTTGTTGCCGTAATTGTTTATGTTTTGCCCGTTGAGGGAGGGGTTTGCCAGAAGCGTCCCCCTGTATGTAAAATTGTTCATGGGATCGCTGCTTGTTAGGTAATCGATAAAAGCGTTGCCTCCTTTTGGTGAACAGGAGGCGAAATTGGTGGAGTAGGAGAAGTAGTATGTGCTGTTCCGCTTGTGCACATAGGCCGCTTCGAAGGAGCATGGGGAGTTGATGGTTACAGCGGTGCCGGAAACGGAGGTCATGTCGCTGTTGAGTTTTATCGCGCGCAGGTTTGTGCCCGCGGATTCGCCGTCGCCGCCGCCGAAGTAGAGGTACGCCTGTCCGTCGTCGTCAACGAACGCGGCGGGGTCGAAGAGCCATGGGACGTTGGTATTTAGGGCCGTATTTTTTGTGATTAGCGCCTTTTTAAGCGGGTCGGTAAACGGGCCCTCGGGTTTGTCGGCAACCGCCACGCCAATGCTGTTTCCGCCGTCGGGAATATAGAGGTAAACCTTGTTGTTGCGCACAGCGGCTCCGGGCGCGTAGCACTGGTTAGCCCACGGCATATCCCTTTTCACCTTAAACACCTCGCCGTGATCGGTCCAGTTCACCATATCGTCCGAAGAGAT
>WQRV01000135.1 GCA_009786575.1 Chitinispirillia bacterium
GGGGGGGGGGGGGGGCTCGTTGTAAGTCATTGATTTATAAGGAGTTAGGTGTGGTAATTTGTATAATTTATATAACAGGATTGTGCCAGCCCACCCCCGCACCGTCACAGCGGCGCAGGCGGGCGCGAGTATCGCGAGCGTAATTGTCATAATGTCCAACACCATAATATAATGCCTCCAACCCAATCCGGTCAACAGAACCCACCAATAGCGTCCCCCGCAGTCCGCCTGTCCATACAATAAATCTACATCACCGCCCACGAAATGTCAACTTTTCAAAATTATTTTCGCCCTACGCTAAGGACGCGGGCCGTGTCGCGTACCGGCTGTTCCAATTTCCACTATATGAACCGGGTTCCGCAACCGTGAGCGAATGGTTCGGCGGCCGAGTTGTTAATGCACATTATTACATGCTCCCGCCGGTGCTGCACGGGGCCTCTTTTCCCCCATAAACGATACCACGCCGGCTCAATGAGCCTACAAAACATTTTCCCAAAAGATTTTGAATTTGACTTTAGCTTCGCTAAATTATCATTTACCGATACCAACACCCCCAAAGCCAATACCCCAAAGACCACACAACCACCGGTACCGCCGGGACACGGGCGGCAGACAAAGGACTTCAAAAATAAAGGGGAGGCCGATTGACAACGTCCTAACGCACGCAACGCGCCGAAAATCCGAAGCCCTTGTCGTCGTAGAGCTCGCCCACGCTGTCGTAGTAGCCCACGTACCGGGAGTACGCGTAGCCGCTCCTGATCTCCGTGGCGCTCCACCACGTGCCGCGGTTGCCGGCGAAGTCGAAGGTGCCATACGTGTTGCGGCTGCCGCCCGGCAGGGCCGAAAAGCCGAACTCGTCCGTACCGTTGCCACTACTGCCGTCAGCACGATCATTCCAACCGCTTGTCGATTTCAACTTACTGCCGGCGATACTTCTACCACCAGCTGCCGTAACCAATTTGTTCCAGTCAGCAGTATCTGGCAACCGCCACCCGGACGGACATGCCGTCATTGCCGCTTCCCAAGTATATAATCGCCCATATTTTACACAATTAGAATCTGCATTATTGTAACACCAGCTGTTACTCGTTGCGCGATTAAGGTTTTCAGCCATCCACATCAATCCGCCGATTTCTACTGTTCCGCCGGTGTAAGTATAACTACCGCCGCCATTACTGGGATTACCATCTTCCCCGCAGCCCACCACAACCACCGCCAACAACGCCACCGCCGCAACCAGTCCCGCAGCCTTACGAACAGATGCACTCATACCGCACACTCCTTTGATTTAGATAGTTGATATGTAAAAACAAGATTTTTCGCATTTACAGAACCCACCAATAGCGTCCCCCACCGTCCGCCTGTCCATACAATAAATCTACATCACCGCCAGCAAAATATCAACTTTTCAAGATTATTTCCACCCTACGCTAAGGGCGTGGGCCGTGTCGCGTACCGGCTGTTCCAAACTTCACTATACGAACCGGGTTCTGCAACCGTGAGCTAATGGTTCGGCGGCCGAGTTGTTAATGCACATTATTACATGCTCCCGCCGGTGCCGCACGGGGCCTCTTTTCACCCGTATACGGTATCACGACTGCACAATGAGGCGACAAAACATAATCCCATAAGAATTTGACTTTATAATAGTCCGACAAAACATTTTCCCAAAAGATTTTGAATTTGACTTTAGCTTCGCTAAATTTCCACAGTACCCTCGAACACCTTAACGCAATCGCCGGTCATGTAGACCGCTTCGTCTGTGTATTTTATTACGAGTTCGCCGCCGGGGAGGCGGACTTTTATGTCGGCGTCTTTGTCGCAGTGGCCGTTTAGGACGGCGGCTACGGCCGATGCGCAGGCGCCGGTGCCGCAGGCTTTTGTCTCGCCGCTGCCGCGTTCCCACACGCGCATTTTGAGGTGGTTTTTGTCCATGATTTCCACGAACGCCGCGTTGACCCTGTCGGGGAAGATGGCGTTGTTTTCGAATTGCGGGCCGATCTCGGCGATGTTCATGCTGTCTGTGTTTTTGCAGAAGACTACGGCGTGGGGGTTGCCCATAGACACGCAGGTTATGGCGTAGTGCGCGCCGCCGATTGATACCTCTCTGGCTATTATGCTGTCGCCCGGCAGGCTGACGGGGATGTTTTGTGGGCGCAGCAGGGCGCGGCCCATGTCAACCTTTACGGATGACACCTCGCCGTTTCTGGTGGAGAGCCAGAGCTTCTTCACGCCGCTTGGCGTCTCGATTTTCATATTTATCTTCTTGACGATGTTGTTGTCGTACAGGTACTTCGCGACGCAGCGGATGGCGTTGCCGCCCATGCCGCTTTCGCTGCCGTCGAGGTTGAAGACGCGCATCTTCGCGTCGGCGTCGCCGGAGGGCAGGATAAGCACCACGCCCCCGCCGCCAATGCCTGTGTGCCTGTTTGAGAGCAGCGCCGAGAGCGATTCCGGGGAGTTGATTTTGATATCGAGGCAGTTGATGTAGATGTAGTCGTTGCCGCAGCCGTGCATTTTCGTAAACGGCAGGCGCACGCGCTCGCTGCGCATATTGTTGATGTCTACGAGCTCGGTGTTGATTTCGCTGTAGTCGGAGAGCAGGCTGTCGGCGAGCGCGTTTGCGGTGTCGATTGACGTGAGGCTGGGGACGCCGAGGGCGCACGCTTTCCTGCGGATCTTCACATCGTCGAGCGCGGGGTCGCGGCCTTTTTCGGATGTGGAGATGATGTAGCTTATAAGCCCGCTTTCAAGGAGCGACGCGGTGTTGTTGTCGGTATTGGCGCATATTTTATCGACAGCGGCCACGTCCATACCTTTCGCGTTGAGGAAGCGTGCCGTGCCGCGCGTGCCGTAGAGGGTGAACCCGCACTTCGCGAGCTTCTCCGCTACGCCGGCGATCTCTCCCTTGTCGCCGTCGCGGACGGTTATCAGCACGCCGCCGCTCTTCTTCATTTTATACCCGGCGGCGATCAGCCCCTTGTACAGCGCCTCCTGCAAATTTTTGCCTATGCCGAGGACCTCGCCGGTCGATTTCATCTCCGGCCCGAGGTGCGTGTCGAGCCCCGCGAGCTTTTCAAACGAGAATACTGGCACCTTGACGGCAGCGTACGGCGGTATCTTCGCGATGCCGGACGAATACCCCAAATCAGCCAGTTTTTCCCCAACGCTGAGCTTGGTGGCAAGCTCGCACATGGGTACGCCCGTGACCTTGCTTATGTAGGGGACGGTGCGCGAGGCGCGGGGGTTTACTTCTATGACGTAGATTTCGTTGTCGTAAAGGACGTACTGGATGTTCACAAGGCCGCGCACCTCGAGCGCCATGCAAAGCTTTTTGGTGATGCCGTAGATCTCGTCAACCAGCGCGTCGTCTATGTGCAGGGGCGGGTACGCGGCGATGCTGTCGCCCGAGTGCACGCCGGTGCGCTCGATGTGCTCCATGATGCCGGGGATAAGCATGTCAACGCCGTCGCATATCGCGTCTACCTCAAGTTCGAGCCCGCTTAAATATTTGTCGATCAGCACGGGGTTTTCCTGTTTGGAGCGCAGTATGATCTCCATGTACTCGCGGATGTCGTCATCGCAGAACGCGATAATCATGTTCTGCCCGCCGAGGACGTAGGAGGGGCGCATCAGCACCGGGTAGCCGAGCGCTTCGGCGGCGGACAGCGCCTCCGTTTCGGTCATCACCGCAAAACCTTTCGGGCGCTTGACGTCGAGGCGTTCCAGCAGTTCGTCGAAGCGCTCCCTGTCTTCGCATATGTCAATGCTGTCGGCTGACGTGCCGATGATTTCGACGCCGCGTTCGCGCAGCTTTTTCGTGAGCTTTATAGCCGTACCGCCGCCGAATGCCACGATTACGCCGATGGGCTTTTCGATATCGATCACGCTCATCACGTCGTCTATGCAAAGCGGTTCGAAGTACAGGCGGTCGGCGGTGTCGAAGTCGGTGGAGACGGTTTCGGGGTTGTTGTTGATGACGATGACCTCGTAGCCCATCTTGCGGAGCGTCCACACGCAGTGCACGCAGGCGTAATCGAACTCTATGCCCTGCCCGATCCTTATAGGCCCGCTGCCTAATACCACGATCCTTTTCTTTTTGCTCTTCTGTATAAACGGCAGGGCCTCGTTTTCGGAACCGTTTTCTATGGAGTAGAAATAGGGGGTTTTGGCCTCAAACTCCCCGCCGCAGGTGTCGACCATCTTGTAGACTAATTTGGGGGCGGTGTTTACGGTTGACGGATGAGAATTATCACCGGATGACCTGTTTAATATATTAACAAGCCCGTGCAGGAACCACCGGTCGACCTTGGTTATCAAATGCAGGTCATCCACGCTAAACCCGCGCTTAATCGCCTCATAGAGCACAAACAGCCGCTCGTCCGTAACCGTATCGAGCATCTTGCGGATCTCGTCATCCGACTTCTTCGACATTCTCGGCATATCAAGCCCAAAGAGCCCGATTTCCGCACCGCGCACCGCTTTAAGGAGCGCCTCTTCAAAGGTATCGGCTATGGCCATCACCTCGCCGGTCGCTTTCATCTGCGTGCCGAGCTCTTTTTGCGCGTACACGAACTTGTCGAACGGCCACTTGGGGAACTTGACGGCAACGTAGTCGAGCGCGGGCTCGAACGCGGCGAACGTCGTACCCGTAACGGCGTTCGTTATCTCGTCCAGCGTATATCCGAGGGCGATTTTTGTAGACACCTTGGCGATGGGGTACCCCGTGGCTTTGCTCGCCAGCGCGGACGACCTCGACACGCGCGGGTTGACCTCTATCACCGCGTACTCGAAGCTGTGCGGGTGGAGCGCCAGCTGCACGTTGCAGCCGCCCTCAACGCCGAGCGCCTTGATGATTTCAAGCGACGCCGTTCTCAGCATCTGGTACTCTTTGTCGGCAAGCGTAACGCACGGCGCGATGACGATGCTGTCGCCGGTGTGCACTCCCACCGGGTCAAAATTTTCCATGGAGCAGACGGTAATCACGTTGCCGGCGCGGTCGCGCATAACCTCGAACTCGATCTCTTTCCAGCCGGCAATCGATTTTTCTATGAGCACCTGATGGATGGGCGACATTGCCAGCCCGTTCGCGCAGATTTCGCGGAGCTTCGCCTCGTCTGCCGCGTTGCCGCCGCCGCTGCCGCCGAGGGTGAACGCGGGGCGCACGATTACAGGGTACCCGAGCTCGTTCGCGAAATCGACAGCCGTCTCAACATCCGTAGCGATGACGGACGGGACGACCGGCTGGCCGATGCTCACCATGGTATCCTTGAAAATCTTCCGGTCTTCGGCCTTGTCGATGGTTTCCGGGGACGAGCCGAGGAGTTTCACGCCCATTTTTTTGAGGTAGCCGTCCTTGGCGAGCTGCATGCAGAGCGTCAGGCCGGTCTGCCCGCCGAGCCCCGAGAGGATGCTGTCGGGCCGTTCTTTCTCTATTATGCGCTTGATGGTTTTGAGGGTCAGCGGCTCGATGTATATCTTGTCGGCCATGTTGCTGTCGGTCATTATGGTGGCGGGGTTGGAGTTGGCGAGGATGATCTCGATGCCGTCCTCCCGGAGCACCCGGCAGGCCTGCGACCCGGCGTAATCAAATTCGGCGGCCTGCCCTATAACGATGGGGCCGGAGCCGATAACCAGCACTTTCTTTATACTTCTGTCGAGCGGCATGAACACCCGTCCTTTTTGCGCGAAAACCGTCAGATTTGCCCAAAAACCGCAAAAAAGGCACTATTAGGCCCCAGAAGGGACTAACAGCGCCTTTGCTGTTTGCAACCAAAACTCATTTTCACCAAAAATAATATCCGCCGCCCTAGAAATCAAGCGGAAAAATTTTCTTTTTAATCCCAAGATTAAACATACCCCTGCATATCGCTAAGATTAAAGATTGCACCGTCCACCCCTGCTTACCGGTTCTAAGATTAAAGATTGCGTCTGTCCGCCCCCGTCCCCGTCCGAAGGCCTCACGGCTGTCGTGCAGCCGCCGGACGGGGACGGGGGCGGGCGGGCGCAATCTTTAATCGGGCCGTTAACAAAATTTCGCTTGACCGTACTCCCCGCGCTATATTATTTTAGGGATGTTATAATACATCGGCCAAAACGGCAACGGTGCTGTGGGCTTTAACTTTAATGCCCACCGCGCCTTTTTTTATTGATAACGGGACAAAAAATGAGCGAACTGGTGCTGGTACTCGACTTCGGCGGGCAATACAAGGAGCTGATCGCCCGGGCGGTCAGGGGGCTCTCCGTCTACTCGGAGATACGCCCCGGCAACATCTCCGCCGACACCGTCCGGAAGCTGAACCCCATCGGCATCGTGCTGACCGGCGGGCCCAACAGCGTCTATCTGCCCGACTCGCCTATGTGCGACCCCCAAATCCTGAACCTCGGCATACCCGTCCTCGGTATCTGCTACGGCATGCAGATGATGTGCCACATCCTCGGCGGGGAGGTCAAACCCGGTAATATCGGCGAATACGGGCGCATACCGGTAACACCGTCGGCCAAAAACCGGTCGGCGCTGTTTGCCGGCGGGGGTAAGGCGGTTAAGGGCGCCAAGGACGTAAAGATTACGCCTTTTGATGCCTTGATGAGCCACCGCGACGCCGTCTCCCGGCTGCCAAACGGCTTCGTGGCGACCGCATCCACGGCAGGGTGCTGCGCGGCCTGCGAGAACGCCGCCAAAAAGCTCTACGCCGTCCAGTTCCACCCCGAAACAAAGCACACCGACGGCGGAACCGAGATCTTCCGCAGGTTCCTCTACGACGTATGCGGCGCGGCGGGCGATTACAAGTTAGACGATTACATCGACACGCAAGTCAAGTCTGTCCGCCAAAAAATCGGCGATAAAAGGATACTCCTCGCCCTCTCCGGCGGCGTAGACTCCTCCGTCTGCGCGAGCCTCTTAAGCAAGGCCGTCCCCGGGCAGCTGACATGCATATTCGTGGACCACGGCTTCATGAGGATGAACGAAGGGGACGACATCGAGAGCGTATTCTCCAAGCGCGACCTGCGCTTCATCCGCGTCAACGCGAAAGAACGTTTTTTAGGCCGGTTAAAAGGCGTGTCGGAACCTGAGGCGAAGCGCAAGATCATCGGCGAGGAGTTCATCCGCGTGTTCGAAGAAGAGTCGGCGGCGCTGGGCGACATCCCGTTTCTCGCGCAGGGGACGATCTACCCTGACATCGTGGAGTCGGGCGGCAGCTACGGCGCGACCATCAAGAGCCACCATAACGTAGGCGGCCTGCCCAAAAACCTGAAGTTCACCGGCGTCGTGGAGCCGCTCTCCGGCCTGTTCAAGGACGAGGTGAGGATTCTCGGCAAAAAGCTCGGCCTCCCGGCGTCGCTGATAAACCGCCAGCCCTTCCCCGGCCCCGGCCTTGCCATCCGCGTTATCGGCGAGGCCACCGAAGAGAAGCTCGACGTGCTGCGCAAGGCCGACGCGATACTGCGCGAGGAGCTCGACAACTCGCGGCGCAGGCCCGACCAGTACTTCACCGTGCTGACCGACACCCGCTCGGTAGGCGTCAAAGGCGACGAGAGGACGTACAGCCCGGTAATCGCGGTGCGCGCGGTAACAACGGG
>WQRV01000136.1 GCA_009786575.1 Chitinispirillia bacterium
CTTGTTGTTTAATATACACCTGTAGGGGCGGCCGTCCCCGGTCGCCCGCCAACGCATGGATTACAATATCCCGCAAAATACACCAACAATCCAACGTAGGGGCGTTGCGTACAACGCCCCTACGTTGCCGGGATTGCGGTATACGTCAAATCAAACGCAATATTGCCATTTACCTTACAACTGCCGGATGTCGTCTGGTGAAAGCCCCGTGATTCTGGCTATGGCGCCGGTGTCGAAACCTTCGGCGTTCATGGTCCTGGCCCCCTATTCAATCCGCCCGGTGATAACGACCTCTTTTTTTTCGGGGTGGTTGGTGTTGATATGCACTGACCCCTCGATTACCTCATCCTTGACGGCGGGGGGCGTAATTTCCAGAGTATATTCCCACAGTTCGCCGTCCCGCGCGCGTCCCGGCGTGAGTTTGTGAGTGAGGTTCAGGGGGGCGTTGACTGCCCAGGCGGGCGTGTTCCCGCCGCTATGCGGGGTGAAGACGACCGCGGCCACCTTGAGGTCTTTTTTGGGCGATATGAGGGTAACGGCCTTTGGCTTGGGGCCGTTGAATATCATGTAGGTTTCGGAGATTTCAACGGCCTGCACGATGGTCGCCTCTATAGTCAGTTGGAGCATTGGGGTGTTTGCCGCGTTTGAGATTACGGTTACGCCCCGGCTCATGTGGCCCGCGCGCATGCCCTTTAGGTTGACCTCCGGCTTGATGAGGCCGGTTTTGCCGGGGGCGATTACGGAGTCGTACGAGACCACGGTGCACCCGCACCCCGGCCGCACCTGCGTGAGGCGGAGGGGTTCGTCGCCGGTGTTGGTGAGCCTGAAGACGGCCTTTACGACGGAGTTTTCCTTGACCGTGCCGCCGCTATAGGTCATGCTTTCTGCCGATACCATAGGCGCGGCCGATACGGATACGGCTGCGGCGAGCAGCGCGCACAGGCATTTAAGTATTGATGGCATACAAATATCCTCCCTTTACTTCTTTACCTCCGGCGTTTTGAGCGATATCTCCATAGCGAACTCGCCTAAAGACGAAATGATCGGCACCACGATGGTGGGCACGCCTGACATCGACGCTACCGAGTGGTTGCGCCCCACCACCACCTTGGGCAGCGATATTGACAGGTTGTACTTGGTCAGGTACTGTTTAGCGTTGCCCGCCACGATGTTCACGAGCTCGCCGATGCCGTCGGTAACCTCGTCTCCCATCATGGTTACCGGCATGCCGAGGAGCGCCGTTACCGCCTTGAAGGCGACATCCTGCGGGAAACTGAGGCAGATGGAGCCCGCCGCCTCGCCCGTAAGGCCGATTACGCCCGTCACGTCGAAACTGTGCATGGCGCTGTCTTTTAGCGACAATTTGCCGGCTTTGCTCTCTATGTTGAGCATCTTCTGCAGGGTCTCGATTGTCGAAACCACGAACGGATTTACGTATGATACGTCCATTGTATCCCCCTCTGTACTGTTTTAGTTGGCATGGTGGACAGCTATAAAATAACATTACGGCAGGCCATAATACAATATTTTTTTACGATGCATTTATTTTTGAGGCCGCCAATGGCCGAAATTACAGAACAGATAATACTGTTTGGTGTAAAAATTGTCAAGGCGGCGCGGGTTGCCCGAAGATGAATATCCCCGCGATGCCCCCGCACAGGACCAGCAGGACGGGGTGGATTTTGTCTTTGCTGAGGGCGAGGACGGCGAAAGTAAGCGCCGCCAAAACAGCCGAGCGGAGGCCGGGTATGGAGGTTTGCCCGTAGAGCAGCACTGCCGCGATAATCAGGCCGGCGACAGCGGGCTGCACGGATTTGCGCAGCGTTTCGACCCAGGGGACGGAGGCCGCGCTTGCGAAAAGGCGGATCAGGGCGGCGCAGAAGATGACCGACGGGAGGGTGAACGCGGCTGTTGCCGCCGCGGCGCCCCAGAAGCCGGCAACCCTGAACCCCGTGTATGTGGCGGCGTTGATGGCGATGGGGCCGGGGGTCATTTGGGCTATGGCGATAAGTTCCGAGAGCTCGGACGCGGTGATCCAGCCGTGGACCGCGACAACCTCGTGCTCGATCATGGCGATGGTGGCGTACCCGCCCCCAAATGCGCCGGCGCCTATTATCAGGAAACTTTGGAAGAGCTGGGTGAGGATCACCGGGGGCCGTCCTTCCCGTTGGCAGCGGCATCGTTGGTGTCTCCGGCGCCGCCTGTGTCCTTAGAGCGCCCCCTTGCCGATAGCCGGAAGACGAAGGCCGTGACGATGATAAGCGCGAATATGGGGTTGATGCCGGGTACCAGCGCCAGCGCGGCGGTTATCAGGGCGGCGATGAGGTGGGGTACGCGCGCCACCATCGGGCGGCAGACGGTAAAGGCCATATAGGCCAAAAGCCCCGCCACGGAAGCCGACGCCCCGCGCAAAAACGCGGCGGCCGCCGGGTGGCTGAAGTACGGGAAAAGGAACGCCGCTACGAGGAGTATCGCCAAAAATGAGGGTAACACGGCGCCGAGGAAGGCCGCCGCGGCTCCCGGCACCCCCCGCATCCTGTACCCGCTGAACATCGAGAAATTCACGACGATTGCTCCCGGCAGCGCGGTCGCCATTGCCAGCTCCCGCGTAAAATCCTCCTCGCCGATCCACCCGCGCCTTACAACCATTTCATGCCGCAGCACGGAGATCATCGCCATGCCCCCGCCCAGGGTTAGGGCGCCTACGCGGAAGAAGGCGGTGAATATTTGCGGTATCGTCATAGGGTAAAAAATAATATTCTGTAATTTTTTTTAATAATTTCTTTAAAAATCCCGCACCGCAATAATAAAATATATAAGTGATCGTATCTTTAAATCTTTTTCAGGAGCAGGTAATGAAGAGAATCAGTATTCTGGGTGCGGCTGTTTTGGCCGCGTGCTTGTCGGCCGGGCTTGGATGCTCGAATAAGGTTTCAGTCGAGGAGGGGCGCGCCAAGATTCAGGAACTTTCCAGCAGGGGGGTGCCGGAGCGGCAGATGTCGGACTTGAAGATGTACCTTTTCAACATGGAGACCGCCCAAAAGACCGGCAACAGCAAGCAGTACAATCTTTACCGGGATTCGCTGACCGTGGCGCTGGCCGAGTTTGAGGTCAAGATGGGGGAGCAGCTCAAGAACGCCGACGAGTTCATGAAGACGACTATGGAGGCCGCCGACGCTAAGATGGAGACGCTTAAGGGGCTTCACCTCCAGGAGGCCCAGAGACTGCGTGCGCCGGTAGACTCGGTGAGGAAGATAGAGAGCCAGAAGCTTGATGCCCGCAACCGCGTGGAACAGTTCGGGCTTGAGATAGACACGCTCGCGATGGAGCAGAAGACCGCCGACTCCCTTCGCGGCGAGTTCGTGGGGGTATGGGTGATGGAGAAGGAGTCTTCCGACGCGGCCCTGAAAATGGTCGAGAGGACCGAGATCCACCTGAGGGCCGACGGCTCGCTCTTCAAAATGGAGGGCAGAAAAGGCCAGCTCTCCGCCGACGCCAGGGAAGACTGGATGTTCGAGTCGAGAGGCTCGTGGGACCTCAAGGGCGACCTGGTGGGCCTCTACGTAAACAAGGAGAAGCGCGTCCGCCAGATATTTGAGGGCATAGACCCCGCGACCGGCAAAAAGCGCAAGGAGTCCCAGCCGCCGTACGACTCAACAGTCAACAGGGGCGTGGAGTTCATGGCCTGGGATGAGCTTAACAAGGACTTTAAGAGGTTTCCGATAAAGTAAATGGGGAGTTTGGAGTGTGGAGTTTGGAGTTTTTCGGCGCTGATTTTGGCGTCAACTCCACACTCCAAAGTCCACACTCCAAACTAACTGGAGAGACGCTATGCCGCATGCAGTTACAATTTTGGCTGATGGGTTTGAGGAGATAGAGGCTGTTACCGTTATAGACCTGCTGCGCCGCGGCGGGATTGACGTTACCATTCTCGGCCTCGACGGGACCGAGGTGCGCGGGGCGCACGATATCTGGGTGCTGGCCGATATGGCGCTGCGCGACTTCAGCGGCGTCTTCGACGCGCTCGTGCTGCCGGGGGGTATGCCGGGGACCAACAACCTCGCCGCCTCAGAAGAGGTGCTCGAGATGGTGAGGATGGCCTACAACCGGGGCAAAACCTGCGCCGCAATCTGTTCCGCCCCCATGGTCTTTGCCAGAGCCGGGATCCTAGACGGGAAGAAAGCTACCTGCTACCCCGGCTGCGAGGCGATGCTCGCAGGGGCGCAGCTGTCGGAAGATGCGGTGGTTGTAGACGGCAACATCATCACAAGCCGCGCGGTGGGGACGGCGATACAGTTCGCGCTGAAACTTGTGACGGTTATGGCTGGGAAAGACGCCGCCAAAAAAATCAATACAGCCATATTGCATTGATTTTACCGCACGACCCTCATCTTGTTCCTGAACACATCCGCACCGTCCCTCTGCACCGACACGATGTACTGGCCCTTGGGCAGGACGCGGTTCATTGATATGGCCGCCGGGCCGGAGACCATCGTGCGGTAGAGCTGCCGCCCCTTGAGGTCGAACACGCGCACGTGGTGCGTAACGTTTGCATCGGCCTTTATGCGGATTGATGTTCCCCTTACCTGTACCGCGCCGGCCTTCATCTTAGGCAAAGCCTTGCCGCCCTTTACCGCCGTTGTAGTCCCCGTTATCTCGCCGTAGACTATACCGCGCCCCGCCGTGCTCATGTATACGCGGCCGTAGACGTTCATGTCGCCCACCACGAACTCGCCGTTGGCAAGCCCGCCGTACTCGTGCGCGTCGTCGTTCGCCCGCCACCACGATTCCCCCTCGTCAACCGACATGAATACCCCCGTTACAGCGCCCACGGTCCCGAATATGAACACCGACGGGAAATCCTTCCCCTCCGCAGCCTTGCCGAAACCCACCGCCTCGCAGTACCCCACCGATGCGATGTTCGTCCACGTAGCCCCGCCGTCCTTCGACCGTTTAAGCCCGCCCTCGCTTTGCGGCAGCCAGATCTCGCCCTCCCTGCCCAGCACCGCCCGAAACTTCTGGAAGCCGCTGGCCCCCGGCTCCGATGCCTGCGTAAACGTTACCCCCTTGTCAACGCTCTTGAAGAACTTCCCGGAGCGGCGGTTGTAGGCGTAAAAAACGTTCGCGTTCTCGGGGTCGCCAACGGTGTACGCCCCGTCTATCCCGCTCACGGCGGTCCACGCGGAGTTGTTTGCGAGGCGCTGCACGGGGCGCTCAACCGCAACATTATTCGCCCCGTCCCACTCCGAGCTTGGCGTCCACAGCACTACGTCGCCGTCTGTGGATATTGATACCCCCTCCGCGCCGTCGAGGTTTGCGCCGGGGAAGGACTGGTAAGTCGTAACGCTCCAAGACTTGCCCATATCGCTCGAAAACTGCACCGGCCAGAAGGGGATGTTGTTGTGCTGCCCCTCGTGCAGGCGCGAGTCGGAGACTTTGACGAGCTTGCCGGACTTGGGCGCCCACGCCAGCGTGCGTGTGTTGCCCACGGTTACGTTCGAGCCGCCCACGTTCGTTAAGTGGCGCGACGACGGGTAGTTCTTTATGTCGTCGTGGTTGAAGCCGGTGTTATCCGTGCCCGCGTGCCTGAACCCGTCGTAATCCAGAATAATAGAAACGAGCGGCCCGCCGGGGATGCTTATCACCTCGTAGGGCACCGTCTCTTCTATACCGTGAGACCACACTTTCCACTTCGTGCGCTGTATGAGCGTGGGCTCTTCCCAGTCGTTCTGCGGCGGCTCGTATGTAAAGTCGGTGATGTCGTCTGTGCGGAAGACGCCGTTGCCCGACGTTACCCACACGCGCTTGGGGTTAAACGGGTCGAACGCGACGCTGCCCGACCAGTGTATCGAGCTGTTGAACATCCAGCCGATGCCGTTCTCGTCCATCTGCTCGACGGGCGGGTAGAGGCCGCCGTCCATCCAGTAATATTTGAACGAGGGGTACCAGCTTACGCCGCCGTCGTTTGAGTAGTAGATGTTCGACCCCCACTGGTCGTACCACTTGTTGGCCGCCGCCGGGTCTTTCCAGAACTGCGGCCCGCGGTAGCCCAGCGTAGATACGACAAGCTCCAGCGGGTTCTTCGGGTTGATGGTGATCCCGCCGTAACAGGCGACGTAGGTATCGGCCAGGTTGCAGTTGCCGCAGTCGCCCGGGTTGATGAAGTTTTCCGGCGACACGTCTGTCCACGCGCCGCTTGACGGCTCGTACTTGAAGACGGCCCCGCGGTTGAACCAGTCGCTGATGCCGCCCCACCCCTCATCCCACCGCATGGTGTGCGGCCCAGCGCCGTCGCCGAAGGTTATGTAGACGGCGGAGTTGTTGGGCGTAACGGCGATGCGCTGCGGCATGAGCGGCGGCACGTAAGACCCCGCGGCCGGCTTGGGGCGGTTGGGGATGACCGACCACGCCGCCCCGCCGTTTACCGAGCGGAATACATTGTTGTCGCTCCGCAAAAATCCGGCGTAGAGGATGCTGGAGCTGCCCGGCGCGAACGTCACGAACGAGAAGCCCGACCCGTTCCACGTAGTGTCCGACCCCGCCGCCGCGGTGAACGCGCTAACCTTAGTCCATGTAGTACCGTTATTAGTCGATTTAAAAAGCCCTTTGTTCTTAGAGCCGTAGAACATGACGCTCGGGTCGTTGGGGTCTACCGCCAGCGCCTCCCCGTTGCCGCGCCCCATACCGTTGCCGTGCGCGCCGAAGCTCGATACCGCCGGCCCCTTGCCGCCGTCGGGGTCCCAGGTATAAATGACTTCCCAGGTGGCCCCGCGGTCAGACGACCGCAAAAACGCGCTGCGCCCGTCGTTCCAGTACGAGGTCCCCGCCACCATGTACACCTTGCCCGCGGTCTTGGGGTCGGTCGCGATGGCCTCTACCCCCAAAAGCCCGCGCTCGGACGCGTCTACCCAGTCCATCATAGACACCCACTTAGACTCGGCATTATCCCACCGGTAGGCCCCGCCGACGTCTGTGCGAGCATAGAACAACCCGCTCTCTAACGGGTCGGCGATTATGGCCGACACGAACCCGCCGCCGCCTATGGCCACGTTGCTCCAGCTGAAGACAGGCCGCTCCTGGGCACGGGCCGGCAGCAGCAGAAACGAGAGCAGGCATACAGACAGAAAACAGGGGATAAGACGCTTGGTCATGGCATTGGTCCTTTGTTTGTGAAATTATAAGGGTTACGGCCAAATCCCAAAGGGGGATAACGGGCGTTATATAGAATATAAGCAAAAAACCGAGCCCCGTCAACAACAATATCAACAAAAAAAGGCTCTACTCCCATTCTATTTGGTAAATGCCAATTTATAGGTGTGTTGATGATTGTAATGTTTCGCGAAATTACACGCACGATTTTGTAGGGGCGATCGCCCCCGATCGCCCGTGCCGGAATTGCGGTATTGCGTTTGATTTGACGTATACCGCAATACCGGCATCGCGGGCGGGCGCACAGGCCCGCCCCTACGTTGGATTGTTGGTGTATTTTGCGGGATATTGTAATCCATGCGTTGGCGGGCGACCGGGGACGGTCGCCCCTACAGGTATTATC
>WQRV01000137.1 GCA_009786575.1 Chitinispirillia bacterium
GAGAGATTCGGCGTCATTTTCCAAACGCCCGGAGCCGTGGCCCCGTTGTCAACCGAGAGAGTTAATGCAAAAAGTCTTCCAAATAAACCAAGAAATAGAAAATCCGCAATATGTGCGAATATGTTATAATATAATTGATGGGATGGCGGGATGCAAGGAAAAAATGCTGAATTAATCTTTTGACTTACCCGCGTACCGAAGGAGCAAACGCCACTGATGCCGGGCGGCGAGTACTCATATTGGCGCGAATGCTTCCGCGGCCGAGATGTGAATGCATGGCTTGCATGCTCCCGCCGGCACAGCAAGCCGCCGCTTTTCCCCTGTATACGGTATCACGACAGCTCAATGCACCGACAAAACATAAACCCATAGTATTTTGATTTTGACCTTATAATGAGCCGGCAAAACATAATCCCATAGTATTTTGACTTTAACTTTAGCTTCGCTAAACTCCAATTTCAAGACTTAACGTCTGCCTGCAAATGCCGCACCCCCGCTGCCCGAAGCGTCTTGCTTGTCATCATGGGAATGCCGAGGAGGGAGATCAGGATTCCTGTTATTATTAATAATATGTCAATGGACACCCTGTCTGCCAGAGGGCCGAACAGAAGCATGCCCATTGGCATTATGCAACTTGATACCATCGTGAATACCGACATTACGCGGCCCATGAAGGCCGGTTCTACTGTGGTTTGGAGAAGGACCATCGAGGTTGCGTTGTAGTATGGTACGCCCAACCCCATTACGGCCATAATTGCCAGATATACCCAGAATATCGGCGTTATCCCGAGCGCGGCGCAGGTTATTCCGCAGAATATGCACGACATCGCCATTGTGTGGACGCGGTTTTTGAAGCCGGGCCACATGCCAATGAGGATGCCGCCGATCATCATGCCGGAAGAGAAGGCGATTTCTATGGCGGAGAGGCGCCAGACGCGCCAGTCGTCGTCGCCGAAGTTGCGCACGACCTGCAGCGGTGTAAGGAAGGAGGCGGGGGAGATGAGGAATACGAAGAATGCGGTGATGATGATTGTCCGCAGCACGTATCCGTGGCTCCTGACGTATTTAAGGCCCTCTTTGAGTTCGTGGAAGTACCCCGTGCCCTTCTGCTGCGCCGCCGCGATAAGCGCGTGGGCCTCGGCGGGGACCTTGACGAAGAAGAGCACGATGGCGATGCCGATAGCGGCGGTAACTACATCTACAAGGAAGAGTGTTTCGAGCGATGCGACAGCCATCAGCGCGGCGGCGATCATCGGCGTTCCCAGGAAGATGAGCGACTGAATGCTGGCCTGCAGGCCGTTTATTCTGGTTAAATGTTCCTGGGGGACAATCTGCGGGATGAACGCGCCGACTGCCGGCGTTTGCACTCCCTGTCCGAGCGAGCGCACGAACGCGCATATAAAGAGTATCGTGTAGGTTGCCGAATCATCCTGGACCCCGAGCATGAGGTAGACGGCCACGATAAGGCTGACGAGCGCGATTGACCCGTCCGCTATGTTGATGATGTATTTGCGGTTGTACCGGTCGGCCCATACCCCGGCGAACGGCGAGATGAAGAACATTGGCAGCATGCCCACGAGCGTGAAGAACATCATCATTGTACCCGACTGGCTCTTGAGCGTAACGTGCCAGAGGATGGCGTACTGCACGGTCATTGTCCCGAAGAGCGAGAGCGCCTGCCCCGTCATGAACAGGGCAGTATTCTTCTTCCAGTTGATCTCCATCACGCGCCGTATTTCTTACTGACGCTGCACATCCAGTACGAGAAAATCCCGCCGACGACAAACGTGACGGCGCAGGCCGCAGTGCCGATTTGCAGATAATTGTACCCCTCCGACGCCTTAAACGCGACGAGTACGGCTGAGGCGAGAACAAACCCGATTATGATGTGGAAAAATCCGGTGAACACCCGCTTGAGCATGAGCTCGATAAGGCGGGAGAACGGGAACGCGAAGATTAAAAGCCCAAGGCCAAACGGGATAAGCACGGACAGTTCTAAAGCCTTGCAGGAGTCGATGAGGTCTCTGTAGAGCCCGAGCATCACTAAGAATGTAGACGAGCTGAACCCGGGTATGAACGCGACGAACGCGACCATGGCCCCCGCGCCGAACGCGGTCCACGTGTTGACCTGCAGGTTCCCGAACGACTCGCTGCCGGCCATGATGATGAACAGCGGCGCAGCGAGGGCGAACGTCCCCGCGAGCATTCCGATGTGCAGCGGCTTGCGGCCTTTTTCGGCGGATTTCCGCCACAGGTCGGGCATCGTCCCCAGAATCGCGCCCACGAAGAACCAGAGGACGGGCGTCATGTAGTTCTCCAACAGGAAGCTCATGGGGTGCGACACGATGTATATGCCTGTCAGTACGCCGCACCCGACGGGGATGAAGAAGAATACGTTTTTGACGAAGTCGGTGGTGATGTGCGCGATAAAACGGACTATGCGCTCATACAGGCCGAAAACCACCGCCAGCGCCGCCCCGCTGATCCCCGGCAGCACAAAATCCATCCCCATAACCCCGCCCTTGATGAGCCTGAGCAGCCAGTCGAAAATCCGGTTCTTGTCCATTAAAACGTCCTTTTTTGTTGAATGATACGATAAAATATATTTTGCCGGATAAAATCCCAAAATTTTATGTTACGCCCTCTTCTTCCCGGCCCCAATCCACATAAACAATTTGACCGCCTCCGACACCGCCACAACGCTGCCCGCTGCCGCGAACAGTTTCAGCCACATGTCGAGCGGCAGCGGCTCTGTGCCGAAGACCGCGCCGGCGTACTGGATGATAAGCACCTGCGCGAGCATTGTAATGCCTGTTATCGCGAGCATCAGCTTGTTCTTGAAAAAGTTTTTGGCAATGGAGGTGATGTATATCTCGCGGCAGTTGAACGCGTTGAACAGCGCGAACAGCGCGAACAGCGTAAAGATCACCGTACTCTTGTAAGCGCCGGCCAGCTCAAGGTCGCCCGCGGCGAGCGCGGCGGCGCCGAGGAAATCGAACTTGTGCTGCAATAGCGTCACGACAGATATAAAAAGCCCCGTCAGCCCAATCCTTGTGAGCAGCGGACGCGACAGTATGTTCTCGCTGCGCTTTATCGGCGGTTTCTTCATAAGGTCGCCGTGGATGGGTTCCAGCCCCAGAGCGAGCGCGGGGGGGCCGTCCATGATAATGTTTATCCACAAAAGCTCAAGCGCGGTGAACGGGGCCTTGAGGCCGAGCAGTACCGAGGCCAGAACCGTTACCACCGCGGCCACGTTGACCGTCAGCTGGAAGCAGATGAATCGCTTGAAGTTCTCGTATATCCCGCGCCCCCAGCGCACGGCGTTGACTATCGTCGCGAAAGAGTCGTTGAGGAGGACTATGTCGCTCGCCTCTTTTGAGACTTCGGTACCGGAGATGCCCATCGCTATCCCTACGTCGGCGTGTTTGAGCGCGGGGGCGTCGTTGATGCCGTCGCCCGTAACGGCCACGACATTGCCCGCGGCCTTGAGGAGGTTGACGACGCGCATTTTTATCCCCGGCGTACTGCGGGCGATTACGGTGATCGTTTTCAGCCTCTCCGTCAGCTCCTCGTCAGACAGCGGCTCAAGCTCCCTCGCCTCTACGGCTGCATGGCCGTCTTTCAAAACGCCAAGCTCCCCGGCGATTGCCCTGGCGGTAATGATATTGTCGCCTGTCAATATTTTCAGGTCGATGCCAGCCGACCGGCATTGCGCGACGGCGTCGAAAACGTCCGAGCGCAGCGGGTCGGAGATCGCCACGAACCCGTCGAACGCCATACCGCAGTCCACCGCCTTTTCATCAATATCAGGGCACGCATCAAATTTGCGGTGAGCGAACGCTATGATGCGGCAGGCTTTCTCCTGCCATACCGCCATCTGTTTCTCAATATCAGCCCGCGCCGCGCCGCTTATCCCGCACAGCAGAAATATTTTCTCCGGGCCGCCCTTGCTGTACGCGGTGAAGCCAGTGCCATCCTCCACAACCGTAGTCATATTCTTCTTTTCGGAAGAGAACGGGAACGTGTGAATAACTTTCGTGCCATGCCTTTTCTGATGATAGTCCCACCCGGACTTCCCGGCCGCCGTCAGCAAAGCGCATTCAGTAGGATTGCCGATGAAGATGCCCTTTTCGCCTATCTCCGCGGTACTGTTGATACAGATGTTCGTCAGTATGGCCTTGCTGGCGATTGATCCGTTGACTGTCATCTTATTCTCGGTCAGCGTCCCGGTCTTATCCGAACAGATGACGTTGATACATCCCACCGTCTCCGATGCGATTATCTTCTTGACAAGCGCGTTTTGTTTGGACAGTTTGATGATATTAAGCGATAACGATATGGCTACAATTGTCGGCAATCCCTCCGGTACGCAGGCAACTATGAGGACGATGCTCATCAGGAACGCTTCGGTGACATTCTTGAAAGTCATTACATCATTATGCGCGAATGAGATAAGCTGGGAGATAAACAGCACCGCCGCAGCGCCGGAGCCTACGTAGGTAATTAATTTCCCCATGCGCCCCAGACGTTCCTGCAGCGGCGTGGTGGTTTTTTGTGCACCGGTGAGCTCGCGGGCGATCTTGCCGAACTCAGTATGGCTGCCGACCGCCGTCACTAAGAGTTTGCTGAATCCCCCGGTAATATACGTACCCGAATACAGCATATTGCGCCGCTCGGCCAGCGGAGTCTTCTCATCGTCGGGAGTAAATTCCGCGTTTTTGCTGACAGGCACGCTCTCTCCTGTCAACGCCGACTCATCAGCGGATAATTCCGTGCTCTCAAGCAGCCGCCCGTCCGCCGGGATCTTGTCTCCGGTACCAAGCAGCAAAATATCCCCGGCCACAATATCGCGCTGGTTGAGCATCACCGCCGACCCGTTGCGCAGCGCCTTGACCACTATGTCTTCATTTATCCTGTTCAGCGCCTCAAACGCCTTGGCGCTCTTACCCTCCATAGCCACTGTAATCGCCACAGAGAGCGAGATCGCCGCGAAGATACCCACGACCTCCAGAATATCGGCGTGGCCGCCCGTAGCCGCCGCCGCGATGTTGACCCCAAGGGCAATGAGCGCCGCCAGCAGCAGCAAAAGCAGCATCGGCTCGGTCGCTGAGTCCCAGATCCGCTTGAAGAACGAGTCCGGCTTCGTCCGCGCCAGCGAGTTCGGCCCGTACTTTTCAAGATTCGCCCGTACCTGGCTGTCGCTCAGCCCCGCCGCCGGGTCAACCCCGAACTCGCGCGCCAGATCGGCCCTGCCGGCCATAAATTCGTTCATGCGCCCTCCGCATCCACAATGTTAATATATTTTCGACAAAAACAGCCTGTCAATATCAATCCCGTCCCCCAAAAATTGCCCCAAACGCACCAACCCGGCAAAAAAAAGACCCATGTATAACCGTTAAACACAACCACTTACCCCCAAAACGGCGGCAAGGCGCGCTTAACGGTTATACATGAGTCTCATTAGCCTTAATCAGACCGGGCGAACCAGGCCGCCGCGTACAAACCGGCTGCCGTGACTGTTGGCTCGCACCGCCGGAGCACCCAAAGTACCCCGGCAACTACTCCCCCATGAAATATCTCCTGCTCTTATAGAATATACGATGTTTTCTTGCCGGGGTCAAGGGTTTTGTGAAAAAATTTTAGCCATGTGCCACATAAGCAGCGCTTGACCGGAGCATTTGTGGGATTAATATTGATTTTGAGTAATGAAACAGTAATTAATGCGCGAGCTATATTTTACTCGCGCATTAATTTCACCAATCGTAAATACAAGCCGTCTTCAATGTGGCACGTGCTTCTTTGTCGGGCTGTTTTTACACTCATCACCGGCAATACCTAACATAAGTCCGACAGCCAGATCAGTATTGCTGGCGGGTGTACCTTTGCCTGCAGTAAGGTCCGCTATGGATTCTGCCTGTGAACCGCAGAACCTGCAAACGATCAATTTCGCACTGAACTTCTCGTAGCGCCTTATCTCCTCTGCGGTCATTTTGCGCCAATAAAACCCGGCATCATCCTGCTCTCTGCATAGGTAGTCCGCGCCGCTTTTTCTTACGTGAATACCAGCGGAACATCCTGCGTCGTTGTACCGCCCGTGCTTCGGCGTAGGCTCAGTAGCTCGCCTTGCCTTGGCAGCGGCGATACGTTCTTCATTTGCGGCTTGCTGTGCAGCATTTCTCTTGACAGTCGCCCTTATCTCCGCTAGTTTCGCTTGTTGATGAGCTTCTTTTTCTTCAAGTAATTTTATCAGTCTTACCCTTTCTTGCGTTGCTGCCATCATGACGGCCTCCCACCATTGGATGAGACTAGATTGGGCTGCGGATAATCTCGGATATTCAGGATACTCTTGCTGGAGTCGAGAGAACCTCCTTTCCGCTAGTCCAAATCCATAGTTAGGGTTATCAAAGCCAAGTTCTTTTTTAATACAACCCTCAAAGTTATCGACGTAGTGACATTTTTGGACATTGTCAGTACAACGTCCTAGGTCGGTTCGCAATTCTTGTTTACGCGCCAAAATAATTAAAGCATATAGGGCTTCGCTACACGCATCACTTTTTTTGCCAGTGCAATTCTCCTCCATGTACCGCTCAAATTCTCTTTGCCACTCGTTATTTCCCTTATAAGTGTTTGATTCGAACCCGTTAAGGAATTCGTCTATATCTCGAGGAGCGCCATAGCTCTGGTGCGGCAGAGGCGCTGCACACGCCACCCAAAGCAATAAGCCAAAAATCAACCCCATCAAACATAACCATCTAATTCTACGCCTGTACATATACTACCCTCCTTTTTTTGTGTGTGTAAGTTTTATTTTTTCGCACCGAATAACATTGCATTTAACGCTTTGCTGTGTTTATTAGCTCCAACAGGGCTGTTCCAAAATCCCGGAATAATCACCTCACTCGGGTAGTTTACCTTTAGTTTGTTGATCAAACCAAGGGGATTCCGCGCTAACGCACTTTCGATAAGGCGCGATTCAACCCAATCAATTAAACCGGCATCGCCTTTAGCAATTTTTCCCGTTTTGGTGATGGCTTGAATTAAAACCAATACGGGGGTGCCGTTTTTCCTTTTATCCATAGCGTCATGATATTTAAGAATTTTATCGGCTGTGAATACTTCATTTTTAAAACTTTGACCGCTCGTTTTACCAACATAGTACGGCTTTATGCCGCCGGCGGCCTGTAATCCGAATATGTAACAGCCTCTGGCGTTGGAAATTCCAGATGATGTTTTTTCGGCGTTATCCCAGAATTCGTCAATCTTAAATTTTTTGACGTTCTTCTTGGGACTCCAAAAAGGTATTGCGACAAAAACAGGTTTAAATTTCATTTACGCCTCCTGTTACTTCTTTTCCAGGCCATTTACACATAGGCATAGAATCCTCCATTTTGTAAAATTGTGATTATAAATAGCATCCCATTCGAGATGTTCTTTTCTATGATTTTTGACAATGGAATTACCGTGGCGATGCCGCGTGGTGGAATATGTATATATATAATAATTAAATAATATATTATATAATAATATATATAATGGGGGGGG
>WQRV01000138.1 GCA_009786575.1 Chitinispirillia bacterium
ACAATAGGAGGAGAAATTATGGTACAGGCAGTCGAGGCGTACCGGCACATATCAGCGTCGGACGAGTTAAAGGAACTGGAGCGTCTGCGCGACCGTGCGCGACATAATGAGGCATCGGCGCTGGCGAATGCCGAACGGAGGGCAAGAAGCGAAAATTCATTAGAAATTGCTAAAAGCCTCAAAATCAATGGTGTTGATGTAGATACCATAGCGAGATCGACTGGCCTCACCGTAGACGAGGTCTTGAAACTGTGATTGTCCGAACAATGGAAGAGGAGCGCGAGCGTCTTCTCGACCGTGCGCGCCGCAATGAGGCGGCGGATGGCGCTTGCGCTCGCCTCCTCCGCACCCAGCCGCCAAAAAATTTTTTTATTTTCTTGCTTTCCGCCCAAAACTAACAGCTTTTTGATTTTAGCTGCGCCAAATTTCAAAATTTTTGCACCCCGCCCAATTAATTAATTATATTGTAGCGGTAGCGTACAGGTACACGTAATAGCCTTAATTTTTGGATTTTTCACATATCAACTATTTGAACCAACGGAGGTTGCGGTATGAGCGGATCAGTTAGCGGCAGACGTGCAGGTCATAAGGTGCGTGTTGTTTTTGGCGCGGCTGCGGCGGTGGTGCTGTTGTCGGTTTCGGCGGTTAACGCGCAAATGGGCAGTTTTACCGACCCGAGGGATGGCAAGAAGTACCGCACGGTAAAAATTGGCAATTTAACATGGATGGCGCAGAATCTCAATTTCAAAACGGGTAATTCATGGTGTTATTACGATGATTTATCTAATTGCGAGAAATACGGCAGGCTGTACGATTGGGAAACGGCGATGACGGCATGTCCGGCGGGATGGCGTTTGCCTGATAACAAGGATTGGAACGATTTGATTAAACGCGCCGGTGGTCAGCGGATAGAATTAGATACAAATATTGCTTATTGGAGTAGTGGGGGCGAGAAGCTTAAATCAAAAATAGGTTGGAGTGATCTTTGGTGTGACAAAGAGCTGAAAGAGGTTCTCAACGAGTTGGGGGAGGATTGTGTTATTGGTAAAATGAATAGTGGTAACGGAACTGATAATTTTGGTTTTTCGGCTCTGCCGGGCGGCTTCTGCTACACCAGTGGCATCTGCCTCAACGCCGGCAGCAAAGGCTACTGGTGGAGCGCCACGGAGGACGGGAGCGGCGACGCGTACTACTGGTACATGAACTCGGACTACGACAGCGTAAGCGAGGTGAGCAGAGACAAGGACTACGGTTTTTCCGTGCTCTGCGTCCGGTAGCAGGTATCGTACGGCAGCGCAATAATCGTGATTTTTAGTTTTTTAGATATCACCAATTCGAGATCAAACGGAGGATGCAGTATGAGCAAGTTGTTTTTTAATGCCGGAAGTAAAATGTGTTTTTGTATGGCGGCCGCAGTATTGTCCGCGCCGTTGTTGTTTAGCGCCTGTTCCAACCCCCAAAGCGGCGGGACATTTACGGATTCAAGAGACGGGCAAACATACCGTACTGTCAGAATCGGTAATTTAACATGGATGGCGCAGAATCTCAATTTCAAAACGGGTAATTCATGGTGTTATGAGGATAATGAAAGTAATTGCCAAAAATACGGGCGGCTCTATGACTGGAATACTGCGATGAGCGCGTGTCCGGCGGGATGGCGTTTGCCTGATAACAAGGATTGGAACGATTTGACTAAAAGCGCCGGTGGTCAGCTGATAGAATTAGGTGACGGCGATGCTTATTGGAGCAGTGTGGGTAAGAAGCTTAAATCAAAAACAGGTTGGAGTGATTTTTCGTGTGACAAAGAGCTTAAAGAGATTCTCAACGAGTGGAGGGAGGATTGTGTTCTTGGTAAAATGAATAGTGGGAACGGAACGGATAATTTTGGTTTTTCGGCTCTGCCGGGCGGCTACCGCATCACCAATGGCAGCTTCTACTACGCCGGCAGCATCGGCTACTGGTGGAGCGCCACGGAGTACGGCAGCAACTACGCGTACTTCCGGCGCATGAGCTCGGACATCGGCTACGTGCGCGAGTACGACGACGGCAAGGGCCGCGGTTTTTCCGTGCTCTGCGTTCAAGACTGAAGCGGCATAGCGCAGCTAAGCCGCCGGCGCGAGCCGCGTTTTTTGCGGCACCCGCCGCAGCCGGTTTTTTTAGGGGCTTTCTCCGGGCGAGAACGTCCCAAAAACAGCCCCACCAGCACCGGAAACGCCGTTTTTGACCCTCAGCCACCAAAAAAATTCAAAAACCCCTTGCTTTTCGCCCAAAACTGCATTATATTGGTATAAATATCAGAAAATGATACCAAAAACAACACCCGCACAGAGGCCGGTACTCAAGATCCGGCCTTGTGCGGGGAAAATTACAGAGGACGCAGCTTATGGTACCGGGGCCGAAAACTTTGATTGACGCTCTGGCCGAACGCTGCGGCGATACCGCCGGATGCGCCGCGAATGGTCACGCACGGCCGGCATGCGGCACCTGTACCATAGCACAGGCCGAGCTACCCCCCCACCCCCCACACACACATTACCAAAACCCGCGCCATCAACACGGCAGCACATCTGCTGCGCCGATGGCGGTATTTGCGCTTTCGTTTACTATCCTTTTCATTATAACCAAAGTTGGGGGATTTTATGAGTATATCAAAATTAAGGGGCTGCCGGACGAGTTTAGCGGTTCGGGGCAGGGCGGTATGGGTTGCTGCCGTAATGGCGGTTTGTTTTTTCGGCGGCGCTTCGGCGGCGCAGACACCCAATACCGGGTGGTATAACATTACGGATTCGAGCTTCACCATCTCCACCGCGGATCAGCTGGCGGGGCTGGCGGCGATTGTAAACGGGACCTGGGGCGGGACGCCGGCCAGAGACGGTTTCGGCGGCAAAACCATTACGCTTGACGGGGACATTGATCTGTCTATGTACGATAATTGGACGCCAATCGGGAATTCGCCCTATATGCTGGACCGGAGTAATGAATTTTCAGGGACATTCGATGGCGGAGGGCATATTATAAGCGGGCTCACCATCAACAGTGCCGATGCGGATATGCGTGGCCTCTTTGGCAATACATTTCATATCACGGTGAAAAACCTCAAGCTTTACGGCGTGAAAGTCAACGGCCGCAGGGCGACCGGCAGCTTGATAGGGTATTCCCAGGGCGCTAATATTATCAACTGCTACTCAAACGGTGTGGTCAGCGGCACTATTGAAGCCGGAGGTTTAATAGGGAGCCTTAGCTTTGGAGGCCTCGTGGCCAATAGTCATTCCGCCGCTGCGGTCAGCGGTGACAGCACTGTTGGCGGTGTGGCGGGCGTTATTAATGGAGGTTCGCTTATTAACAGCTATTCAACCGGTACAGTCAGCGGCATAAGCAAGGTCGGCGGCGTGATTGGAGTTTTTGTCGGCCATAGCCTGACCGGCAGCCTGATCAGCTGTGCCGCGCTGAATCCTGAGGTAAAAGGAACCGGTTCGCACGTGGGGCGTGTCGTCGGTTCGCGTGACGGCGGTACACTCTCAAACAATGTGGCCTATGCCGGAATGACAAACCGCGCCGGCAATGCCAGATGGACTAACAAGGGCGCGGCGGACATTGGCGGCGCGGATATTGCCCTCGCGGCAATCAAGCTCGACGGCACTATTGGCGGGCGGTTTACTGCCGATAGCGGCTGGACCGCGGAAAACGGTAAATTGCCCGGCATCGGAGCGGCGATAGCTATACCTGGATATATGGTTCCAAGCGCGCCCGATACCCGCTGGTACACCGAGAACCCGGACGCGCTTAATTTCACCATTTTTACCGCCGATGAGTTGGCCGGGCTGGCGCAAATAGTCAACGGAACCGCCGGCAACGGTATCGCCATTAATAACTTTTCCGGTAAAAGTATTACCCTTGCCGACAATATTGACCTCTTCCCGTACGATAACTGGACGCCAATAGGATACGGTGAACGCGGCGTTTTCTCAGGAACATTCACCGGAAATGAATATACAATAAGCAATCTCACCATCAACCATCCTGCCGGAGGGTATCACGGTTTATTCGGCCGTGTCAGAAACGGAACAGTGGTTGCTCTCGGGCTCGATAGTGTGAATATCACCGGCGGTTATGCCGGTGCGCTGGCGGGATTAATCAGCGACAGCAGCCGTGTGGTGGCGTGCTATTCAAACGGCAGGATCAGCGGTGTCAACACGGGTGTCGGCGGCCTGATTGGAGATGTTCGGACAGATAGCAGAGTGGACAACTGCTATTCTATCGCGGTAGTCAGCGGCACAAGTAATGCGGTCGGCGGTCTGGCAGGAGCTGTTCAGGACAACAGCATCCTGACCAACAGTTATTCCGCCGGAGAGGTTAGCTCTACCGGCATGCAATTTGTCGGCGGCGTGGCCGGAGCTATTGCCAGAAGCAGCATTACCAACTGCGCCGCTCTGAATTATAGCGTGAAATTCGAGCGGGAACAGGTTACCTCGGATCGTATGGGACGTGTAACCGGCCTTGTTGCCGAGGGTACGCTCTCAAACAATGCCGCCTTCGTTAAAATGAAGAAAATTTTTGAGGGGGACAGTATATGGACCCAAAAGGGCGGCGACGCTAAGGACGGTGAGGATATTACAGCGGAAGAAATCATCTCCGACGGCACAATCGGCGGACGCTTCACCGGTGAACGCACCTTCTACATCTGGGTCTGGACAACCGAAAACGGCAAGCTCCCCGGCCTCTTCGGCAAAACGGTGCCCCTGCCCGCATATCTGGACCCCAACTACACAGAGATAGTGTCCGTAGCCTCCTCCGGCCGCGTTATCCCGCCTGTCAATAGCGGCGACGCGGGGATTATCGCGCCTGTCAACACAATTAAAAACATGCTGACGGCGGGACCGAATCCTGCCGGCAAATCCGGCACGATAAATTTCTTCCGTCAGGGCAAATCCATAAAGAGCGGTACGCTGAAAATTTACGACGCGGCGGGCAATGCCGTCAAAAAAATATCCGTCGCCGATAATATGGGGGATCAACCGAGGCGGATTGTGGGGTCGTGGGACCTGACGGACAGAAAGGGCCGCGCGGTCTCCGGGGGGACGTATCTGATCCGCGGGACAATCACCACAATCGACGGCAATAAGGAGAAGGTATCGCTGCCGGCCGGGGTGCGGTAGCCTGACAGTATTGTAGGGCCGGAAAGGCAATGAGCATTACCATAATTACCCGCAGAAGGGACTTTCGGACCATCCCGAAAGTCCCAATCCCTGCGAAAACATACCGCCGGGGCTTCCCGAAACCCACAATCCGCAAGAAAATGGACTTTCGGGCGCTTCCGGCGTCTTAAATTACGGCAAAAAGGGCCTTTCGGGCGTCCCGGCGTCTTAAATTACGGCGAAATGGGCCTTTCGGGCGCCCCCGGCCCCCTCTCCGCCGTCCGTTTGGGGCTATCGGGAAGCTCCGGCGGCCATAATTCCCCCCGAACCGCGCCCCGGCTCACCCGCAAACGCCTCCGGGCCGCCCATTCCCGCCAGCCTCCTCCGCACCCTGCCGCCAAAAAATCTTTTTGTTTTCTTGCTTTCCGCCCAAAACTAACAGCTTTTTGATTTTAGCAGCGCCAAATTTCAAAATTTTTGCATCCCGCCCAATTAATTAATTATATTGTAGCGGTAGTGTACAGGTACACGTAATAGCCTTAATTTTTGGATTTTTCACATATCAACTATTTGAGTCAACGGAGGATGCAGTATGAGCAAGTTGTTTTTTAATGCCGGAAGTAAAATGTGTTTTTGTATGGTGGCGGCAGTATTGTCCGCGCCGTTGTTGTTTAGTGCCTATTCCAACCCCCAAAGCGGCGGGACATTTACCGATCCGAGGGATGGCAAGACGTACCGCACGGTAAGGATAGGTAAATTAACATGGATGGCGCAGAATCTCAATTTCAAAACGGGTACTTCATGGTGTTATGACGATGATTTATCCAATTGCGAGAAATACGGCAGGCTGTACGATTGGGAAACGGCGCTGACGGCATGTCCGGCGGGATGNCGTTTGCCTGATAACAAGGAGTGGAACGATTTGGCTAAAAGCGCCGGTGGTCAGCGGAAAAAAATAGGTAAAGGCGATGCTTATTGGAGTAGTGTGGGCAAGAAGCTTAAATCAAAAACAGGTTGGAGTGATTTTTTGTGTGATGAAAGGAGTAAAGAGGTTCTCAACAGGTTGGGGGAGGATTGTGTTCTTGGTAAAATGAATAGCGGGAACGGAACTGATAATTTTGGTTTTTCGGCCCTGCCGGGCGGCAGCCTCTACGCCGGTAGCAGTTTCGGCATCGCCGGCTACATCGGCGTCTGGTGGAGTGCCTCAGAGTACGGGAGCGGCCGCGCGTACCACCGGACCATGGGCTCGGGCGACGGCCTCGTGGAGGAGGGCAACGAGCGCAAGGGCAACGGTTTGTCCGTGCTCTGCGTCCAGTAGCAGGCATCGTACGGCAGCGCAATAATCGTGATTTTTAGTTTTTTACATATCACCAATTCCAGATCAAACGGAGAATGCAGTATGAGCAAGTTGTTTTTTAATGCCGGAAGTAAAATGTTTTTTTGCATGGTGGCGGCAGTATTGTTCGCGCCGTTGTTGTTTAGCGCCTGTTCCAACCCCCAAAGCGGCGGGACATTTACGGATTCAAGAGACGGGCAAACGTACCGCACGGTAAGAATAGGCAAATTAACATGGATGGCCCAGAATCTCAAATTCAAAACGGGTAATTCATGGTGTTATGACGATGATTTATCTAATTGCGAGAAATACGGCAGGTTGTACGATTGGGAAACGGCGCTGACGGCATGTCCGGCGGGATGGCGTTTGCCTGATAACAAGGATTGGAACGATTTGACTAAAAGCGCCGGTGGTCAGCGGAGAGAATCAAGTTCCGTTTTTGCTGATTGGAGTAGTGTGGGTAAGAAGCTTAAATCAAAAACAGGTTGGAGTGATTTTTTGTGTCACAACGAGCTTAAAGAGTATCTCAACGAGATTGGGGAGGATTGTGTTCTTGGTAAAATGAATAGTGGGAACGGAACTGATAATTTTGGTTTTTCGGCTCTGCCGGGCGGCGACCGCTACTATATCGGTGGCAGCTTCAAGTACGCCGGCAGCTACGGCAACTGGTGGAGCGCCACGGAGTACGGCAGCGGCGGCAGCGCGTACAGCTGGATGATGTACTCGGGTATCGGCGACGTGTACGAGTGCAGCTACTTCAAGGGCAGCGGTTTTTCCGTGCTCTGCGTCCGGTAGCAGGCATCGTACGGCAGCGCAATAATCATGATTTTTGGATTTTTACATATCACCAATTCGAGATCAAACGGAGGATGCAGTATGAGCAAGTTGTTTTTTAATGCCGGAAGTAAAATGTGTTTTTGTATGGTGGCGGCAGTATTGTTCGCGCCGTTGTTGTTTAGCGCCTGTTCCAACCCCCAAAGCGGCGGGACATTTACCGATCCGAGGGATGGCAAGACGTACCGCACGGTAAGAATAGGCAATTTAACATGGATGGCGCAGAA
>WQRV01000139.1 GCA_009786575.1 Chitinispirillia bacterium
TTGATTTTAAAGGGCATTAAGAAAATGAGCCAGGAAGGATTCGAACCTTCGACCCCCGCCTTAAAAGGGCGATACTCTACCGCTGAGTTACTGGCCCGTAAAACCTGTACGGAGTATAAAGATAATAGATGCCGCGCAAAAAAGCAAGAAAAAAGGTAAATAAAAAAGGGCGGCCTTCAAAGCCGCCCCAGTTACTTCTTACCGCCGGTTTCCATCAGTAATCGGCTGCCGGCGGCTTGGTTCCAGCCGGGCACGTTGTTACTACCGCACCATAGTCGGCTTCACACTTGGCAGCGCCGCCCGAGCCTAACCTGTAGCAGCCGCCCGAAGCGCAGCCGTACCCGCTGCCGCCAACGCAGGGGCCCCAGTTACAGAATCCTGCCTCAAGCGTGGGGGCATCGCTGCAGTCGCTCAGCTTGCTCACGAAACCGTTCGCGTCGCAGTTCTCCAGATATGTGAGCGCCCCGCCCTCGCTATCGGGGTCTTTGCCGTTGGGATTGCTCATCTTAAAGCAGCCTGTAGGCCACTTGCACCAGTACTCGTCCTTCGGGGCGTCGGCGCAGGTAGAGGAGGTGCTTACAAAACCGTTTTTATCGCAATTCTGCAGCGCGGTGAGGCTCGGGTCGTCGCACTGGGTGCACGGGCTGTCGGGATTGCTGATAAGGTAGCACTCACCCACCCCCCAGTAGCAGTATTTGGGGGTATTGGTTACCTGGCAGCCGTTGAACGACGGCTGGGCCAGGCAGCAGGCCGAGTTCGGCGCGGCGGTGGTCAGGCCGTCGCACGGGCCGGGCGGCGGCGTCACGGGGCAGCTCGCGTGGTTCGGCGTCGTGGTGCAGCAGACCGTACCGCCCGGATTGACAACGCACGGATCGGGCGGCGGCGTCACGGGGCAGCTTGTGTGATCCGGCGTCGCGGTGCAGCAGGCCGTACTGCCCGGATTGACAACGCACGGGTCAGGCGGCGGCGTTACAATACAGCCATCGAAACCGGGCTGGGCGATGCAACAGAGCGTCCCCGGGGCTGCCGTGACCAGACCGGCGCACGGGCCATCGTCAGGCGGCGGGGGCGGCGGCGTCACAATACAGCCGTCAAAACCGGGCTGGGCGGTGCAGCAGGGCGTCCCCGGCGCTGCCGTGACCAGACCGGCGCACGGGCCATCATCGGGCGGCGGGGGCGGCGGCGCTATGCAGCCGTTGAACGCGGGCTGGGTGATGCAGCAGGCCGATCCCGGCTCGGCGGCAGTCAGGTTGGCGCACGGGTTAGGCGGCGGCAGTACATCGCAGCCGTTGAACGCGGGCTGGGCGTCGCAGCAGGCCGATCCCGGTTCGGCGGCAGTCAGGCCGGCGCAGGGGTTCTCGCAGCCCGGAGACTGCGGATCGTATGCACAGCAGGCCGCGGCGCCCGGATAGAACAGGCATACGCAGCTCGGATGGCCGGGGTTGGCCGAGCAGCAGGCTTGCGTGCCCGGGGCGTCGCACGGCTCGGCGGAGTCTTGCGTGAACTGGGCAGTCATCGTCCTGTTGGCGCTCATGGTAACAGTCACAGGGTTATTGGTGCTGGAAAACGACACCCCGTCCGTCCAGCCGGCGAAAGTGTAGCCGTACTCCGCGGTGGCCGTGAGCGTAACCGACGTGCCCGCGGCGTATTCCGTAAGGCTGGGGTTGCGAGCCACGCTGCCGCTGCCCGCCGGGCTGACATTTACCGTGAGCATGTGCCCTACAGACGCGCCGGACGGCTGGAAATAGGCCATAACGGAGGCGGCCGAGGTCAGGGTAATGGTAGTCGCCGCAGAGTTTTCATTGGCGACCTGCCCGCCTGTCACAACTAACCAGTTCTTGAACTCATAGCCTGCCGCCGGGGTCGCCGTTATGGCAACCGGCTTTCCCGCCTCGTGGCTCTCCCCGCTCGCCGGGGTAAACGTACCGCTGTACATCGGGCTCACGCTAATCGTAAGCATGTGGCGTGCGGCAGGCTGCCCGCCGTTGCCGGGCTCGCGGCCGCCCGGATCATTGGGGCCGGTGCCGGGGTCGGAACAGACCGTAAACAGTAAAACCGCGGAAAATAGTGCTAACGCCACGCAAAAAAACGCCCGCCGCCTCGTGCCGAACATCGTGCCAAATAATGACTTACACATATTTTGACCTCCTTTGTAGGACAAATAATAGTAACTCCCCCTATATTATAGTATACGTCAAACCCCCTGCCGTGTCAATACTATAGTTAATAAAAGATTCCGCCCCTATATTTCCCTGTACTTTACTACGCCCAAAAGCCCTCTTTTATTGACTGTTTTTCACAGAAATGCCTTGACTTGCATCGAGAAAACATGCATAATCGGCGAGTACCGTTTTTCGCCAGCCCCGCGCCTCGATTCGCCCCTGTACAGCCCCGACAGGTTGAAGTGCGCGCCGGCGTTTATGTCGCTGTGAAAGGTGACTGTGTGGCTCGTACCGCACCGCACGGCGCCGGCCATGCGGTAGTCGAGGCCGGCGCCGTGCCAGGGAACGTAGGAGAAGGCGTAGGAAAGCTCGGCCTTGCCGCTGCCGGCCGGGCGGCAGACTACCCCCGGCCTGACCTGCAGATAGACGCTGCTGTCGAGCGGGACGGGGATGACGCGCTCCGGGCCGTTGTCGAAGAGCCGCCCCGCCCGCTCGCGCACGTAGAACTCGAACCGCCCGCCGGAGCCTATGCTCTGCACAAACTCCGCGCCTATGTCGCTCATGTCAACGCTGCCGGCCTTCCCCCCGCCGCCGTGCGCCAACGGCAAATTTTCGCGGCCAACGAAAAGATACCGCGGCTCCGCGCTCAAAAGCAGCCCGCCCTTCTTCTTCCTCTCGACAAGCAGCCCGCTCTCAAACGCCGGCTCCCTGTACCCGCGGACAATCTTCATCCCCGGCAAAACATACAGCCGCGACTTCCAATGGCTGCCCTGAATCTGGAGGGTTACGTCCTGACGGTAGGTAAGGTCGGCGTAGTTTGGGTACGGCGAGAGCGAGGTGTCGCCGCCGTCAGACGGGAAAAGCGACAGAAGCCCCGGAACGTACGTGGTGATATTGCCGTTGCGCGAATCTACATGCTCCTCCAGTAACAGCACACCGCTCCACGACAGATCATTCAGTATCCCGCTGATCTTCTTAGCCGGCTTGAAGTACCAGTCGCCGCTCAGCGCCGTTTTGCGTACCGTGGATGATGATGTGTTATCGTAGATCTGCACCTCCTGGATGATATGGTCGCCGTGGGGGCTCGGGCGGAACTCGCCTGTCGTTGAGTCGAACGCGTGCGTGCCCAGCCCCTGGCCTATGTAAAACATCTTCTGCTCGAAGCGCGACACGAGCTCCTGATTGAGGCGGTACTCCAGACGCGAGGAGAATCCGGCCTTCGCCGGTTCTATCTCGCTGACGGCTGACATCAGAAATGTAGATGTCTGATCCTGCCCGTTGATCTGCGTGCGCCGCCACCTGCTGTCGCCCGTCAATTTCCATCTGTCAAGCGGTGAAAAGGCTATGGACTGATTCCACGTTAGTGCGTAGCCGGTATCTACAGACCCCGGAAAGCTCTCCCCGCGCCTGTATTGGACAATATTAACCTTCTGCCGCAGTTTCACGGGATTGTACGCAGCCTCCGCTGTCCCCGACAGATGCCCCCCGCCCAAACCCGATGTATCGACGCGCCAGTCATCCTTATAGTCAAGCAACATCTCCCACGGCGGCGACGGGCGAGCCGAAAATTTACCGTACCTGCGGTGGCTGATATCTATATCCGAAAGGCGGTGCCTGAACACCGCCGCGCCAAAGTCTGCGCCGTACCTCCATCTCCCAAAACGCACCCGCGCGTCCGCCGTGACCTTCTCCGTCTGCGCGGCCGAATCCACAAACGCCTGCCCGGCACCGGCGCTGACCGCCGCCCCCTTCATAAGCGTCCCGCCCACCGTAGATTCCCACGACTGAAACTGACGCCCCTCCGGCTCATCAGCAACATCCGTACCGCTCCAGCTCTCGCGCCTCTCGTCCGCCGAGAATATCTCATCCCTGAATTTTTGCGAACGGTAACGGTAATCAACATCAGCCCAGACAGTCCGGCGCGCCAGCGTCGTATCACCGGCGCTGAGCTTGAACATTACAGCGGAAGACATGCCGGTGCCGTCGTCAATCGCGGAAAACAGGTTACGGTCCGACTCTTTGCCAACAACATTCAGTGACGCCTTGACATGCTGTAATTTAAGCCGCGCCAGTATCTCACCCGCGCTCTCCCTCATAGGCGCGGCTATCGGAGCAAGCGCCGTGAAACCGCCCTGACCCGCGCCGGCGTACCTGTAAACGAACTGACCGCGCTGAACCGCCGTATCAATAACATAATCCGCACCGGCGCTGCCCGTTTCTGTTGACATGAATGACGCGGTGTAAAAATCCCGCGTATCCTCCGGCCTCGCAGGATCATAAGGCGTATAGACGAGAATCGTATCCCCCGCAGCGGCATCATACGCCTTTTTATATAAGGGATGAAAGACACTCATCCGCGAAACGTCAAGCGGGTGGACAGGACGCGCTGTCGATGCGGCATAAGCGGGATCGTTGCCGCTGTTCTTCAAAATTTCCTTCTCACGGCTGCTCAGCTGCATCTCAAGCGGATTATCCTTGTCATCGCTCTCGCTCCACAAAATCCCGCGCACCGAAAAAACGCTGTCCTTACTATAATATGACGCACTGCCGCCGGTAAACGACCGGCGGTAATCAAACGCCTTGTACTCGTACTCAATCCTGATAAAATCATCCTGCCCGATCAGCACGCGCGGATTAAAAGTCACCGCCCCGATATCGTAATCTACCACAAAATCCTCGTCAACCCCCTCAACAAGATCATCCCCGTTCACCCGCACCCTAACCGTCCCGTCCACCGGCGTAATAATCCCCGCATCCCAACGGCCCGTCAGATAGTACGGCCCCTGCACCCCCTCGCGCCCGCGCACCGTCTGCACCGTGTGGTTCCCGCCCGAAAACGACATGAACGCCCCAGCCCCCGCACGCCCCGGCCTCACCTCCGCCGACAACCCCACTATCTTCTTCTGCCCCGACAATATCCCGCCCCCCAGCCACTCCGCGTACTGGTCGCCGGCAATGGCGGTGAATTTCTTATTTGTCAACTCCACCCGCATCATGTCAAACTCGCTTATCTCGCGCGTAGACCCGTCTATAGACGCCCCCTGGTCGCTAAGCACAGCGCGCAGCACCGTCCCCGGCCGAACCTCCCCCTCAATCAGCGCCTCAAGCCCCTGCTCCAGATTAACCTCCCCAAGCTCCCCCACCGACACGCCCATAGACTTGTAGCCGGATATGCTGAGATTGCCGTAGTCATTATCAGTAGATATAACCGCCCCAGCCTTGGCCAGCGACGAATCCCGCGAAACCGAGTCCACCAGCGCGGCGATAGACGGGACCGTCATCTTCTGGTGCAGAAAGAAAACCGCAGGGGCCGAGATGGTATCGCCGGCCCGCGATTGTAGCGCCACGGTGAGTATTAACAAACAAGCGATGAGAGGGATAGATATTATTCGTCGCACGGTGCAGAGTCTATGCCGATGGGGCGATAAGGTCTTTCAACTCCGAAACCGCCCGGTTTGTGATATCAGCTTCTATTTTCATATCGAATCCCTGTGAATAACGTACGTCCCCGTCATACTAAATATGGTATATTCCACCCCACGGTGTCAAGTTTGCGCATCTTGAGGACAGGCCGGACCCGCCTGACTGCCCGACAACAAGCCCCAAAACGTCCAAAACGAGGCCGTTTAGGCGGTTTTTAGCCCGCACATACATTTTTCGCAACCCATAGCTTGCCCCCTTTGCAGCCGGCTTCGAGTGTTTTTTGCTTAAAAAATTTTTATTACGTCCGGCTAATTAATTATATTGTAGCGGTAGAGTACAGGTACACGTAATAGCCTTAATTTTTGGATTTTTCACATATCAACTATTTAAGTCAACGGAGGTTGCGGTATGAGCGGATCAGTTAGCGGCAGACGCGCAGGTCATAGGGTGCGTGTTGTTTTTGGCGCGGTGGCGGCGGTGGTGCTGTTGTCGGTTTCGGCGGTTAATGCGCAAAAGGGCAGTTTTACCGATCCGAGGGACGGCAAGAAGTATCGCACGGTAAGAATAGGCAATTTAACATGGATGGCGCAGAATCTCAATTTCAAAACGGGTAATTCATGGTGTTATGAGGATAATGAAAGTAACTGCCGGAAATACGGGCGGCTCTATGACTGGAATACTGCGATGAGTGCGTGTCCATCCGGATGGCGTTTGCCTGGTAACAAGGAGTGGAACGATTTGACTAAAAGCGCCGGTGGTCAGCGGGAAGAATTAGATAAAAATATCGCTTATTGGAGTAGCGTAGGTAAGAAGCTTAAATCAAAAACAGGTTGGAGTGATTTTTTGTGTGACAAAGAGCATAAAGAGCTTCTCAACGCGCTGGGGGAGGATTGTGTTCTTGGTAAAACGAATAGTTGGAACGGAACTGATAATTTTGGCTTTTCGGCCCTGCCGGGCGGCAACCGCGATACCGTTGGCTTCGATGGCGTTGGCTTCGACGGCATCTGGTGGAGCGCCACGGAGTACGGGAGCGGCTACGCGTGGTACCGGTACATGGCCTCGAACCTCGACGGCGTGCACGAGAGCAGCAACGACAAGGGCAACGGTTTTTCCGTGCTCTGCGTCCAAGACTGAAACGTCGTGCGGGGAAGGCCGGTTGTTCGGTCCTTCCCGTTATTTTTGGCGTCTATGTGGTAAATAGGAATTTAGCGTTGTGTTGATGATTGTAATGTTTCGCGAAATTACACGCACGATTTTGTAGGGGCGACCGTCCCCGGTCGCCCGCCAACGCATGGATTACAATATCCCGAAAAATACACCAACAATCCCACGTAGGGGCGGGCCTGTGTGCCCGCCCGCGATGCCGGGATTGCGGTATACGTCAAATCAAACGCAATTTCGCAATTCCGGCACGGGCGATCGGGGACGATCGCCCCTACAAAATCGTTTTGTTTCCGATGAACGTGTCGGGTAAATTTACATCTATTGTTGTAACGGATGATAAAAAATAAAACGATTTTGCACGGGCGACCACCCCCACGCCCGTATTGTGCCTTACCAGTGTATCCCCCCTCACTCCCGCAGACACCCTACCGGCAGTACGCGGACGCCGTCTGGCCTGCGGTAGCCGATTTCGGTGGCGGTTAGGACTGCGAGGAATGACGGTTCTTTCATCTTGCCGGTGTTGACCTTTTCCCGCAGTTTCTTCAGGTTGCCTGCGGCGGCATCTATCTCTTTTGCGCCCATCTTTACCTCAAACGCGCCCCACCTGCCGTCTCTGAGGTGGACTACCGCGTCGGCCTCCAAACCGTTTTTGTCGCGGTAGTGGAAGACTTCGCCGTCTATCGCGTTCGCGTAGACGCGCAGGTCGCGGACGCACAGCGACTCGAACAGCAGGCCGAACGTGTT
>WQRV01000140.1 GCA_009786575.1 Chitinispirillia bacterium
GTTATATATATGATGACCGGCCCGGTAACATCGGAAGAAATGAAGGAATACTGGCAGCAAGAGATCAGGGAAGAAGTCAGGGAAGAGGTTTTGGCCGAGGGCATGGAGAAGGGCATGGCCCAAGCACTCGCCTCCCTGATCCAAAAAGGCTTCCCGCCCGAAGAGGCCAAAAGACTCCTCGGCATCAACTAACACTTTACCATAAGGCGGGACGCACACAAGCCCGCCTTTACGTTGTGTCATCGCAATAAATTGGAGGTTGTCGTTGTGATGGGTATACGGTTTTTACGGAAACAAAACCCCTACATCCCCAGTTCGGGGACCGAGATTTTTGGGATGGGGACTGATGGGCGGTAGTATCCGATTTCGCGTCCGCCGAGGCCCGGGGCGTGGAAGTCGGAGCCGCCGGTTTGGGCGAGGCCGAGGGCGGCGGACATCTCTTTGTAAAGCTGAATCTGTTCGCCGGAGGTGTCGGGGGAGTAGATTTCCACCCCCTGGAGGCCGGCTTTTTTCAGTTCTATGAGGAGGTCGAAGAGGCCGGTTTTTTCGTTGTCGAACCCAAGCTGGCGCGGGTGGGCGAGCACCACGAAGGCCCCTGCTTCGCGCAGGATCTTCACGGCGTCTGCCGGGCCGAGCCTGAAGCGGTCTACGTAGGCGAGGCCGCTGCTCGAGAGGTATTTGTCGAAGGCTTCCCGAAACGAGCAGACGTACCCCGCCTTGAGCATGGCGAGGGCTATGTGGGGCCGGGCGACAACCTCGCCGCCGGCTTCGCTCTGCAGCTGTTCCTGGGATATGTTTATGTCCATTTCCGCGAGTTTTTCGAGTATGAGGTCGTTGCGCCTGTCGCGGCTCTCGCGGGTTTTGCGGAGTATGGCCTCTAAGGGTTCGTATTCGGAGAGTACGTTGAGGCCGAGGAGGTGGCAGTTGCCGCCTTTCCATTTGGCGGAGAGTTCTATGCCGGATATGGCGTTTATGCCCCGGCTGCGCCCGTACTGGGTGAAGCGTTTGGCGCCGGCGGTGGTGTCGTGGTCGCAGAGTGCGATGGCAGACACGCCGTTGCCTATGGCGGCGTCTATGAGCAGCTCGGGGCTGAGCTGGCCGTCGGATTCGTTCGAGTGTACGTGAAGGTCGTTTTGCGCATTCATAGTTTGTCCCTGTTATTCAATAATACTTTATTGGCAGAGATATATCAAGCAATATCATATCCACCCCATAATTTTATAAGACGCGATCCCGCAGTATTCGCGCACTGCGAGCGCCGATTCGAAGAGCGAGGTCGCGCTGGGGAACCAGGTCAGGGGCTTTCCGCTGACCAGTTCTGTTTTGATGTAGCCCGCCGGGGCGGGCGTTACCGTGAAGCCCGCTTTCCTGAACACGGCCGCGGCGCGGGGCATGTGGTACGCGCTCGTTACCAGTATGATGTTGTGCCCGACCTCCGCCTCTGCGAGCGCGGCTTTCGTGTAGAGCGCGTTCTCCCTCGTGTTGCGCGACCCGGGTTCGATTATCACGTCGGACGAGTCTATGCCGAAGTGCTCGCTCAAAAGCGCAAACATGGAGTGCGCCTCGGGGATGACCTCGTCGTTTATAAGGTCAACGAGCCCCCCGGTGAGCACCATCGGCCGCGTACCCGTCTGCCTGAACACCCGCACCGCGTTGAAGGCGCGGTTGGCGGAGATGTTCGTCTCCACGTGAAGGCGCGGCGGGAGCGGGCCGGCCGTGAACCCGCCCAAAAGCACCACCGCGTCGGCAGGCTCGTACTCGGACGCCGGCAGGTACTGCCCCTCAAGCCCGCGCAGCAGAACATGCGAGATAAATGGCATGCTGAAAAACGCGAGCACCGCGAAGGCGCATATAAAAAACACTGCGGACACCCTGGGCCTGCGCGGAAAAAAAAGAAAAACCGCGCCGGCAGCAAGCAGAAACAGCGCCAGCGCTGCCGGATCAATCAGAGCGCCTATTATCTTCGAGACAGCTAACATCCGTACTCTTTCCTGTACTCACGTATCCGGCCCATGACCTCATCTGTTATAACGACCGCGCCGTCTACATCTTTATTGTGCAGATACCCTACGATCTCGTCTATATTGACAATAGGGAACGCAGCGAACCCGAACTCGTCTCTGAGCTCGGCAAGCGCGCTCTTCGCTCCGGTCCCGCGCTCCATCCTGTCAACCGATACCACCAGCCCCGCAACTTCAGCCCCGGTATTATTTTTAAGTATGGGCACCGACTCCCGCACCGACGTCCCGGCGGTCGTGACGTCTTCGATTATCACCACCTTATCGCCGGCCTTGAGTTTGTGCCCCACCATAACGCCGCCCTCGCCGTGGTCCTTGGCCTCCTTGCGGTTGAAGCAGAAGGAGACGTTCCGCGAGTAGCAGGCATTCAGCGCGACGGATGTGGTAACCGCGAGCGGGATCCCCTTGTAGGCCGGGCCGAAGAGGACGTTGAAGCCCTCCCCCAGGTTCTCAACGAGCGCCTGCGCGTAGTAGCGCCCGAGCTGCTCAAGCTGTGCGCCGGTGCTGTAGTTGCCGGTGTTGATGAAAAACGGGGTCTTGCGCCCGCTCTTCGTCACGAAGTCGCCGAAGGTTAAGACTTTCGAGCGCACCATGAACTCGATGAACTCTTTTTTGTACTGGTCCATTGCGATATTCCTTTACTTATTAACAAATTGCCATATTATACTTTTATCACCAATCCGTCATACGAAAACTCCATCCATGAATCCAATTTTTCGCTGTCTGCCGTATAATCTATGTCGTGCGTCATGTGTATAAAGTAGCAGCGCTTGGGGGCGAGGCGCCTCGCGAGCCTTATGCTTTGGCTCAGAATCATGTGCGTCCTGTGCTCCCGTTTGTTCCTCAAGCAGTTCAGTATCAGGCAGTCCAGCCCCATAAGCAGCTTCTCGCTTTCGGCGCTCATATACTTCACATCCGGCACGTAGCCGGTATTATCAATCCTCAGCCCCAGGCACTCCCTTAGGTTCCCGTGCGTCACCGGCACCGGCGTTACCTTAAATCCGGCGATATTCGCGGCCCCGCAGAGCTCCACCATCCTGATACGGGGTATCCCCTTGCCGTGGCCCTCCCGCGCCTCGAACATGTACGGGAACGCCTGCGTCACGGTGTCTATGGTCTCGGACGAGGCGTAGGCGCTAAGCTGCCTCTTCTCGGTGTACGACCGGATGTCCGGCAGCCCCCCGAAGTGGTCGATGTGCCCGTGCGACAGCACTATGGCATCGATCTTATTGATCCCGTGCCTTATGGCCTGCTGCCGGAAATCCGCCGAAACGTCGGCGATGAGCGTCTTGCCCCCCTTACGCAGCAGCACAGACGTGCGCGTCCGGTTATGCCGCGGGTCGGTAAGCGCCTTCCGGCAAACACCCTTGGGGCACTTCCGGTACCCCTCCATAACACAATCCAACGGCGGCACCCCGTGCGACGTCCCGGTTCCTAAAAAAGTAATTTCCATCATCTATAGAATATACATTGTGCCGCAAACAGGTGGGTATTGAATCTACTTCGAAGCAACCGTCATGCTGGGGTCATATATCGTCACCCTGTTCCTGCCGCTCCTCTTGGAGGTGTACAGCGCCTTGTCCGAGCAGTCTATGATCTCCTGTTGCGTCGTCCCGTAGGTGGGGAACGTGACGCACCCGATGCTTATGGTGACGCGCAGTTTGTTGGACCCGCTCTCTATGACCTTGGCCTCGACCATCTGCCGTATCTTCTCGGCGGTGATGTACGCGCCATTTTCATCGGTTTCGGGCAGGATGACCGCGAACTCCTCGCCGCCGTACCTGGCGGGTATGTCGTTGATGCGGACGGCGTTGCGTATGCAGCCGGAGATCTCCCGCAGCACCAGGTCGCCCACGGGGTGCCCGTAGGTATCGTTGAACGACTTGAAGTGGTCGATGTCGGTGAGCAAGAGCGACAGGGGGCGGCCGTAGCGCCTTGAGCGTTCGAGCTCGGCGGCCATCCTCTCCTGGAACGTGCGGTGGTTGTTGAGGCCGGTGAGGCCGTCGGTTGTGGCCAGCGTTTCCATCTTCTGGTAGAGCATAGCGCGCGCGAGGGCTACTGAGGCGTTGTCCGTGATGGTGTTCAGGACCTTCGCCAGGCCCTCGAGCTCCTCGTTCTTTGCGTCGGACCTAAAGAGGTCGGGCAGGCTGCTCTCAATCGAGAACAGGGCGACGACGCACCTGCTGCCCTCGCCGGCGCCGATAGGGAGTATCAGGAGCGAGCGCGTTGTAGGGTTGGGCGTCTCCTCGGGCACGAACCTGTAGGACTTCTGCGCCTGGAGGTCGGGGATGCTGACCGGTTTGCCGCTGTTGAACGCGTAGGAGTACATGCCGCCGGACCGGGGCGAGAACTCCATCCCCTCGGCGAGTTCCGCCCGGGCGCCGGCAACGAGATGCAGGCGCAGGGTGTTGTTCGCCTGATCGTGCAACACAACGATCAGGCGCGTGCAGGACGGCGTGATCTTGGGCACCCATTCCACAAGCACGCTGAATATGTCGTCCATCTTGAGCGCGGTGGAGAAGTTGTGGCTTACGTCGTAGTAGACGCGGGAGATCTTGTCGGACTGCTCAAGCTTGATGCTCATCATTATGTTGTCCATGAGGGCGGCGGCGATGGAGGCGAACCGCTTCATGATCTCCTTGTCGTGGTCCGAAAACGCGTTTTTGTTGGGGCTGTCTACCACTAAGACGCCCAGAAGATCTTTGTCGTTACGCTCGGAAAGCACCGGCGCGGCCATGATTGAGCACGCGTTCTGCTCCTGGCCCGCCGCGTAGTAGCTCTGCTCCTTGTTCTGGTAGAGCGACATGTCACCGCTCACTATAACATTCCTGCCGGTCGCCGCCTGGCCTATAAGCCCGCCGCCAAAGGGTATCCGCGTGTTATCCAGGACCGTCACGCCGCTCTTGGTGTCGTAGCAGTTGAGCACGAGCGAGCGGCTCGGCCCGTCGTAGATGAACGCGCAGGCGGTGAGCCCCTTCACGTTGTAGCGGATGAAGAAGAGCATCGACTTGAGCTGCATGTTTACCTGGTCCCCGCCCTCAGCCAGAAGCGACAGGGTGTCGTCCCCCGAGGAGAACCTGAGCGTTCCGGTGGCGATGGAGGACGTTACCGTCTGGGTTGGGGGTTTCCTGGCCGGATCCGCAAGCTCGCGGGTGCGGGCCATAGCGTCTGTGATGGCGTTGTTGCGGACCTCCTCGAGCATTGTGTTGAACTGCCTCTCCCGCGCCTCGGCCCGCTTCCGCAGGATCCACCACGGTACAAGGCCCGACAGGAACAAGACAGCCGCAAACTGCAAAAGCCCCTCGTAAAACGCTGAGATGTCTACGGTACCCGCCAGTATCCCCTCCTCTACGGCCATCTGCGCCGAGTAGCCGGCAACCGCGAACGCGAAGACAGGCATCCACACCGGCCCCGCCCTCACGAGCGCCGGCAGCAGCACGGCCATGATAAGGATCATGACGTAAATGTCCTGCAGCTCGCGCGACGTGAAGATCTCGCGCGAAACAAGGACCAGCGCGGCCAGCCACATAAACCAAAGGGTGCCGGGCTCACGGGCGTCCTTGGGCTGCGTGCGGAACGCCCGCCAGAGGATAATTGCCAACACCGCGGCGGGGGGGACGATCCCCATCCACCCCAAAACGTCAAAAGCGTCGCCCGCCCCCCGGAAGAAGAGGCCTGAAGCGCTTAGAACCGCCACCGCGAGTATTAATAGGTAATTAAGTACTGTTAGCATTCCTACTAATATATGTTATGCCGCCGCTATTTGCAAAAATAGTATATAACATTTGCAATCTCGCTGCTCAGATTCTATATTATATTATTATCAGGGATTTTTTGATCCCCCATACGCACTCTAAAAAAAGCGGTACAACCATGGACAACAAGACCAAAAAGACCGGACGACTGCGCAGATTTGCCCTCCGCGCGCTCGGCGCTACCATATCTAAGATGGTGATTTACCGCCTCTTACGCAAAAAAATCAGCAAAGAGCCGGCCCTCCTGCCAGGAGGCCTGAGCCGCTGCTCCGAGATCCTGTTCATCCTCCCGGCCAACCAGACCGAGATGATATACCAGCTCGAAAACCTGTTCTCTATCTTAGGCAAATACCGCGAGTCCAACCTCACTTTCGTCTGTCCCGCCTCCTCGAGCCCGTTCGTGAGCGGCCTCAAGGATGTCAAGGTGCTCAAGTTCGACCCCGTAGAGTTCCAGCTCTTCAGCGCGGAGTTCAACCGGGTCACCGACTGGCTCTCCGCCAAAACCTTCGACCTCTGCGTCCTCTTGGAGAAGGACCACACCCTGGCCCACCTCTACCTCGTGGGCATGAGCCGCGCCCACCTGCGCGTAGGCTGGGACGTCGGCAGCGGCAACAGCTTCCCGTTCCTGAACATCCGCCTGTTCTCCATCCCCAGAGACGGCGTAACCCTCTGGGAGCGCAACTTAGAAGTCGCCAAAATCTTAGACGCCGCCGCCGACCCGAAGGTGCGCTGGGGCGTGCCCAAGTCCACCGCCGAGGAGGTGGCGCAAATACTGCGCGACCACAAACTGAAAAAGGACCCCGCGCTTATATGCATAGACGCGGCGAACTTAGAAGCCGAATGCGGCAAGGCCTGGTGCGCGGAACTGATAAAAAACCTCAAAGGGGCGGTAAGCGGGCAGTTCTACATCTTCGGCGGGACGCTTACCGAAGCCGCCGCTGCCGCAATGGATGTCACAACAGCCGCGGAAACGGATACCAACTCCCCGTTCCCGGTCCTGCCGCCCACCACAATCCCCAAAACCGCCGCGCTCATGGCGTGCACCGACTTAGTCATAACCGGCGCCGGGCCGCTTTTGGGGCTCGCACAGATATCAACGTGCAAAATCGTCCCCGTTGTAACGCAGGAACAGGCCAGTCTCTACTGCAAACCAAGCGACAGGATCGCCCAGGTAATACGTCACGGCGAACCCGGCAGCGCGGAAGTGAGCGCGGTGCTCAAAAACACCAAGGCGCTTTTGGGGAAGGTCAGCAAAACGGCGCCGGCGTGATGCCGGTAATGTATATTAGGATATAGGTAATTTGGCGGGGCGGGCTGTTGACCCGCTGATCTGCAGATCATTATATATAAGGCGGCCTTTAACAGCAGGATGCCGGATTTGCATACCCGGCACGGGCGTAACAAACCGGCACCCCTACGGGCGTTTTTGGGTGGTACCGGCAGTGCTTGTTCCAGGGGTACGGCAGTTCCGGTCCGCTTACGTCAGGGCGAACTCTTTCTCTGCCTCTTCGAGGGTATGGCCGTTTCGGAGGAATTCGAAGATATTACGCCTTTCCTCTAATCTTCCCTCCTGCCACCCTTCTTGACGTCCCTTCCGCTCGCCCTCTTGACGTCCCACCTGCCATCCTTCTTGCCTAAAGACGTTATCGAGCCCAGATGCAATGGCTATATCTCTGGCCATAGCTTGCATATCGTCCACATA
>WQRV01000141.1 GCA_009786575.1 Chitinispirillia bacterium
GGGGGGGGGGGGGGGGGGTACAGGGTATAAGTCATTGATTTGCAATGAGTTAAGTTGCCTGACTTATATGATTTATATAACATAACTGCGGCAACAAACCCACGCGCCCTAACCGTACCCACGGAGAGGGACACCAACGCCGCCGCCAAGGCTGCTACAAGCACACTCAAGACCACGTCACAGCTCCCCGTCAAAGGTTCCCCCCCGCTTATACCGACCTTTGCGGTGGGTGCGGGGGCATATCCTATTATAGAATTATGGGTGGCGGGGAATCAAGGGGCCGGGGTATTTTTCCATGCCATTGCCGAATTGGCCTACCATTGTAAATTTACTGATGTCGTGGACGTATGGCGGAAGAGCTTCGATTACATCGAATGCTATTACAACAGAAAAAGAAAACACGGAAGTATAAACTTTTTGACTCCGGTAAAGGCGGATGAGTATTTTATCAAAAATGTAACTTAAACTTGGGTGTCTATTTTGGCAGGGGAATACCACAAAGGGATAACCCCTTTTTACTAAATATGTTATAGCGACAGGCAAAAATCAAACAAAAAAACGAAAATATCCCACAAAAACCGTCAAGAGACCCCAAAATCACTGGTTTGAGCCAAAAAACAGGGCGCCAAGACGCCGCAAGCCAGTCCACCACGCCGATGGCAAGGGAGATACTATTCCGCCCACCGGATCACCCAACCCTCAGCCAGTACCGTGAGGTATTCGTTGGGGCGAACGGCGCGCCGGTGCAGACGCATGCGGTGATAAAGGCATGCGCCCGTGGCGGCGTCAAAAAAGGCCAGTTAAAGGATTTTTCAGCGGACAATGAGCGGACAGCGCGGTTTTGTATCGTTGGTTTTGCTAAGTAATAGCGGGTGTAACTTATTAAATTACAGCGAGTTAGATAAATCGGAGTGGAGGGATTTGAACCCCCGACCACCTGAACCCCATTCAAGTACCCACTAATTCAATATACTTTTATCGCAACTCATAAAACGCTGATTTTGCCATAGATATACACTTAGAGATAATATTTTCTTTAACTCCAATACCTGTTAAAATGCGTTTAAACACGTGTACGGATTAGACAATAATTAGACAAGGCCACTATTTTATATAAAATAGACATTGTCAACGCATGATGTTGACAATGATTTTAGGCGGGGTTTGCGGGACTAGCAGGGCGCTTCTCCCCTACCGCCCCGACACATCGGTCTATTATTTTGTCGTGACCGACCCCCTATTACTAATAACCTTCTCAAGGAATTGGTTGGCCGCCTCCTTTGCGTCCATCCTCCCCTCTCGATCGGTCGCCTGCTTATCCTCCCATTCATCGTAGGATCGCCGACCCTCTACACCCCAAAGGGCTTGCCGATTCTTAGCCCATCTGCGCTGTAGAGGGTTCTCCGAACCATCATAGGCCCGGACAAGTTTATACTCCGACTCCTGGTCCTCATCAGCCTTTTCATCCAATACATTGTTATAGTACCTATCAAACCTTTCCTGCTCCGGGCGGTCGAGGTCTCTGTACCACCTCAGAAATTTGTCAAACGGGCCGTCTTTCCACTTTCCGGTTTTGGGGTCAACCGCGCCCACTTGACCATTCGCCATCAGGGCCATATTGGCAAACACCCCCTTGTCCTTGAGCGCGTTCCTGGACCAGATGAGGCGCCGCCAGTCTTCGGCCTCTAAGGCATTGATGATACGGTTGGCCTGAATCCAAGCGGGGAGGCCGGCCGCCTGTGAACCAAGTTTTGCGGCGTCCATCAAGTCCTTTTCAATTGCTTGGCGTCCGGCGTTACGCGCTAAACCAACCCCCTTACTGGCCATATCTGTGACAGGGCTTAGGCTGACCGCCGGGCTCCAGTTCGCCGCCCGGCCGCGCGCCACCCTTATATAGTTTGTACCCGCGCGCACCGCCGCAATCGGGATGAGCCCGAAGCCCGGCACCCCGGCAAAGTTGTTCTCCGCCATCGTATCTATCCACTCCTCTATGGGAACATTCCACTTGAGGGGGTTGAGTGGATTGTTCAGTATGTTGTAGTTCTCTGCCGCCCCGGCGGCACGCTGCGCTGCGTCCCCCCAGTCACTGCGCCACATCGCCTTCCAAGCATCTTCCCATTCATCATCCCCGGTATCCAGCGATACCCGCCCCGAGCTTAACGTATAAAAGATTATACCTGGCACCACATGCGTCATAGCGCCAAGGATGGCCGTCTTCAGTAAGCCGCGGTTATGAAGCCCCATAAGCGTGTCATGCAGGTTATTCCAGTTCTTGTTCTGCTGGTTGATGAACATCCCAAACATGCGTACAAGTGGGTTGCCGGATCGCAGGCTCTTGGGCGCAACAACCTTGTCAAACATCGGCTGCGTCCGCCTGATCAGCGCGTCTGCCGAGACGCTGGCCGCCTTGCGTGCCCAATCCCGCGCCTCCTCCTCCGGCATTCCCTTCTTCCGCTGGAGGGCGTACAGTTCGTTAAATCGCGACTCAAACTTCGCGACCCATAGCGATGTCGTAACTATCATATCCGCCGTCTGAATCGTCCACATGGCCGCCTGCCGCCACATCGCCACCGCCCCGGCAACGTCGATCTCTATGCCGCGCTTGCCAAGCCGCAGTTCTATTTCGCGGGTGAAATCCGGGTGCCCGGCCATCTCAGTAAGCCCGCGCTCAATATCGCGAGCGCGGTGCCGCATCATTACAGAGTTGTTTTGCGCCAGAGCCCACACGCTATGAAACTGAGACGGCGCCCGCAAAAGAACACTCGGCACACGCCACCACCCGCCGCTGATCCGAGCCATACCCTGCGTCCACGAGTCCAGTTGCTTTACCGTCGTAAGAAAATTGAAGCCCAAAACACCCACCGTGTAGAGGCCTTTCAGTTTGGCGGCGAACTTGCTTATGACATCCTTTGGGGGCGGGGTCTTGTCGGAGGCGGTATCAACTATCCACTCCTCAACCATCCGCAGCCCCTCCGGGTGCTTCTGCTCCAACGCCCGCCGCAGGTTATCGTCACCTAAAAGCCCGTTTATATCCCGCACAGCGTCGTTGAACGCAATGTAGTGCTCAACCTCCCTGATCGCCGGAATAACCGTGCCGAAGAAGCTGGGGTTGGCAAACGCCAGGTCAGACCCAACGCGCCCCTTAGTCGCCCCCTTTTTGAGGGAAGCGCGGCGCAGGCTGTCCTCCATTTTAAGCACCTCCGCTATGCTCTTGCCCTCCATCTCAAGGTTCCGCATCGGCACATAGCGGTCAGACTTGAGCATGTCTATAAGGTGCTCACGGGCAAAAACCGGATTAACCCGCGGGTACTGCTCATTGTCAAAGTAGTCTATCACATTATCCACCGCCTGTTTGAACTCCTCAGGAAGAGCATCTATAATCGCGTCCATCGACGGGTAGTAGCCGGAACCGTAAGAGCCCCCAACCCGTTCACCGTCATCATCCAAAGCCCCCCGAAGGTGTGTCCTGCCGTCCTCGTTCTGTGAGTGCGCGTAGACGAACATCGCCTCGTCAATGGTAATTTTCTTGTCAGATGTCGCCCCGGCCCGGTCCTCAATCGGCACCGTTACCAGCACCTGCGACCTTTTATCGTTGATGAATTTGCCTATCGCCCTGTCGCGCTTCTCGTGGAGTTTCCTGATCGCCTTGTCGCGCTCAGGCCCCGCCGGCTTCTTTTCAAGAAATTCAAGGTCTTCCCGAAACTCCTTCTCCGCCTTTTTATCCATAAGGCCGGCAATGGGGCGCATGCACTCGTTAAAGCGCTCTGTGGCCCGCTCCAGATTAGTGAGGCGCGCGGTCCAGCAGTTGAGTATCTTGCCAAAAATATTTTTAAAAAACGGAGATGACTCAATAGCTTCGTCGCTCTTACCCATAGACCCGTCCCATATCCGAATAATCGTTTCCGGCGACAGGCTTTCATAGTCAATCTCGACAGCCCACTCTTTCAAAGACTGCCGGACGCGCGTAACTGCCCCCTTGTCGCGATCGTCTGCCTTTTGGTGGTGGACGTACCGTATATCCACCCTGAACTTGCCGGCCTTTTTCTCCTCAGGTGTGGGGTCGCGGCCAAAGATTGCGCCAACCTGTTTCAACATTTCATGTACCTGCTCCGACCTGTCCATCAGCTCAAGCATACGGTTCAGCGACACCCTTACGCGCCCGGCCGCTGTGATACTCTTGAGTTTGTCGCGTAGCTGCGCGATTTCATCCGCAGTCCTTCCGGCCACGACGGCATTGTATAATTCGTCGTAGCGGTCCAAAATGGCCTGTGGCATTTCGGAGCCGGGCTGGCCGTCAACCCACTCTTTATACTGCGCCTTTTGGGTCTCGCTCAGATTAAGGCTATTATAGTCAATCTCGTTGAGGGTAGCCCGCCTCTCTATTATCATGCGTGCCCTGCGGAAGTCCCTCACCATCCTATCGTCTACACCCATTGTCTCCCGAAGAAACGCGTCAATCTCCGCGTGCGCTTGCTGATCCACCGAAGAGGACCTGGAACTCCTCGCCCTGTCTTGAGCGCGCACTGCGCGCAGCGCCTCGTCAACAAAGGCGTCCGCCTCCCGCCTCTGCCTTCTCTGTTCCTGAACCCGCGCACTTCGCGCCCGCTTTCTCTCCTTATTTCCCTCCCGAATCTCCTCCCTCAGATCCCTCCTCATCTTTTTCTGTCGGGATTCCTGCTCCTGTTCCTGTTCCTTCTTCTTTTTACGCTCCTCTCTGCGCACGTCCCGCCTAATGTCCCTCTCCCATCTCTGCCGCCGCTCCCACTCATCCCACTCGTCCTCCCTCCAAGACCCTCTCTCCTCCTCGTTCCAAGGCCGTGATTTAGGAACATTCGCATTTTGATTATAATTATTTTCATTTAAGATATTGACACCTAGACTTTCTTTTAGTATATTAAGAATAGAGCCTTGACGGGGGCGGACCGCGTTTTGGGTATTAGGCCCATCAGCACCGACCTGTGATGGAACCTCGCCAAGGCTTATTATACTCGTCATTTCGTGGTCATAAAAGCGTTTCCCGTTCGAGTCCTCCTTGATAACAAACCCAACCAGCATGGGCTTATTGCCGATATCGAGTTTCGCGGCAAAAATGTGCTCTTTCATATCAGACTGATGGCTCTTACCGGGCTTGGTCTTAATAAGGACGCCGCTTTTGATTACTCTGGGCAGGGCCGCAAAAGACTGTATCTTTTCGGGCCCGGCGCCGTGCTGCAGGCTATTGTTTGCCCCGCGTGCCGTTATATGAATGTTGTCCCACCCAGCATCGGCATTTTTATAGTCATTGCGAAAATATCCCTGTTCGGCCATCCACTCAATAGTTTTGGTGCGAATCGCCCGCATATCAAGGGGCTCGGCAAAGTCAAACATCTCTTTGCCCGACACCCAAACCGTCGGCGTAGCATCAAACCTTGCCCGCAGGCCGCCAGACGCATCTGAACCGGAGGCACTGCCGGCGCCGCCTTCGCCCCGAACATCGGCCTCTATGCGGTCAATCTGTGATGAAGCCCCGTCAGGGTTATTTGTGTTTATCTCGCCATCCCCGGGCTGGAACCTGCCGGCGTTGAAGTCCGCCAGCCATTCCGGTATGGCGTCGACGAGGTCGCGCAGGTTAAAGCGGTCGTCGCGGCCAAACGTCGTATCGAGCGCCTCCGAAAATCCGGCTGCCGCCACCACGTCCGGGTGCTCGTGGACCCAGTCCATAAGCCGCTCTTCCGCCCGGGCCCACTTCTTCCTGCCCTCGTCGGTACGCGCCCGCCCCCAGTTCTGCACCGCGCCGGCGAAGGTAAAGAGCCCGGCGGGGCCGGGCGAGGCAGACAGCTCACCGCCCCAGCCCGGTAATGTGATGCCCTCGTCCGCCAATATCCCCTGCACGGCAGCCGCTACCGCCCAGCGCGGGTCACGATCGCGCTCGCGGTACTGGTCTGTGGTCAGGTCGTATCTCTCGGAAAACGCCACGTCGGAATTATTTTCGGGCAAGGTATTGACTTTTGGCGGGGAATGTGGTAAATTATTAGTAGTGGCCGGGGTGTCTCTGTGCGTTTCGGACGTGTAGTCGGGGCTAACATCGGCTTGGGAGACGTAATTGGACAGCTGCCTTCCCCGGCCACTTGCTTTATCTATCCGATAGCTCCTTATTTCAAGATTGCCCTTAACTGGCACAACATCTACGAGTACGGCCTCACCATCTGCATACCTCTTGCGAATCAAAACCCCGTCTCCGCCGCGTGTTTCGTGGCCAACCTCCACGGTATCAAAATTTTTCAACACGTCCGGAATGAGCGAAAAACGCTCTCGTGTTACCGGAACTTGGCCGGCAACCGATCTGCCGCCCACGCCGTGGCTTTTATTAATGTGTCGCGTATACCCAAGAGTGATGATCTGATGTTTCGCATTAACCTTGCGCCCTAAGACCCTGCCAATCTCTTCAAGGAGGCGGGGCGTAGGGCTGCCAAGTGAATATGGGTGATCCCCCTTGTTCTTTATCGCAGCATCCCAGATTTTTTCAAGATGTACTCTGTGGCTATGTTGGACACTCCTACGCGCCTCCTCCATAGACGGCAAGTTCGCCACCCCATCCCATCCATCTATCTCTGTACTCATCCGCTCCCCCGAAGCTCCCGCTTGTGAAACATCCCGGCCCGAAGGAGTAATATAATTATTTCCCGCCCCACCCCGCCGCGAAAACCGGATGTCCGGGTTTGCCCCGTCGAACGTGCCGCGGTTGTCGGTGGCGGATTTAATTTGGTTGGAATTTTTGACAATGTAGTTGGTGGCCGGCGGGGGCTCACTGCCGTCCGGCATCTCCGCGGCGAGGCCACCCTCCACGATGTTTTTCACGATTATGCCATCGTGCCCACCGTCAAAGATCCACTCATTGTGTTCCATATCACCGGTCCACCCCCTGCCGCCGGCGTCAATTATCTTGGGGTTCCTTATATTAAGGTACGCCTCGTAAAGGCTGGCATTGTTGCGCTCTATCCGTATCTCCTTCGCGCCGTCAAAGGAGTCTAAGCCCGTCTGGAGGGCACCGTCTTCGATTAATTCGTTGAAGTCCTCGGTAGTCTTTCCTGTATCCTCCAGTAGATTCCACCCGGTGGCCCACTCCAAATCTTCATGCGGCTCCAGCACCGCCTTGATGTCGTTCGCCGTACTCTCCGATATCCCATGCTCCTCACCGTCCACAATCAGCTTATACGCATGGTCAGATCGGAACATCTCCGCCACGTCACGGTTGTTTACGAAGAATATCTTGCCCGGCCTGAATACGGTAAAATCTTCGAGTGTCCGCGCGCCGTGATACACCACTAACGGCTCGCCATTTTCATTCACCACCTTGCTGGCGTTCTCTGGGTCTTTCACCCAATCCCCGAACCACCGCTTGAAGAACGAACTCCGCACGCCCTTCTCTGCCCACTGCTTCCGCGCGG
>WQRV01000142.1 GCA_009786575.1 Chitinispirillia bacterium
CCCGATGATAACAATAACGACCATGAGCTCAATCAGGGTGAAACCCTGGTTAGATTTGCGCATCATGATAAACCTCCTTCAAAAAAGTGTGAATGTTTATGGTTTTAAATCTTAGTATTCCTGGCAAAACCGCGCCATTTCGCCGCTCCCCCGGCCTCCCCGGTCCGTCTCGCGAGTTCGGGCTGGGAGGGCCGATTGGGCCTTTTTGGCCCTTTCACTTCTAATTTTACACCGACTTGACACATATTATAAGTCGTGTAGCTTCTAAAAACCTTGCAAAACAACGGATTTCGCAAAAAATTATTTTGTTTGCGTGAAAAGCACGTGGCTTTATCCTATGGGATTTGAGGGGAAAACGCGCGCCTGTATGCGTGCGGCGCGGTTTTGCGGCGTGGGGATTGCGTGACCGCTTTTGGCGGCAGGCGGGATATTGTTTGCTAAACGGCGGGGTGTTAGTGGTAATCTACCAGTTCGACGTTTTCGGCACAGTTATTTTTCCACTCGAAGCAGATGCGGTATTGGTCGTTCACGCGGATGCTGTACTGTCCTTTACGGTCGCCGGTTAGCTGTTCGAGGCGGTTTGAGGGCGGCTGGCGCAGGTCGTTTAGCGCTTTAGCGGTATTTATCATCGCTAATTTGTTAAATGCCCTTTCCTGTATTTCGGGAGGGAATTTCCTTGATTCTGACTGGCCGAAGACTTTTTTTGTCTCTTTGCATTTAAATGACTTTATCACAGTACAGCCGCTTTATTTAATTTCGCAATGGGTACGATCTGCATCAGTTTCTTATGCAGTTGTTTTTTGGCCTTTCTGAGGTTATAATCTTCCTGCCAACGCATAAAAAAGCCCTCAGACATGCCAAAATATTTTGTTAGCAATAAATCGACTTCAGTTGTCATCGGGGTTCCGTCTTCTATTATTGCGGTAATTTGCCAGACGGGCAGGGATATGGATTTGGCAATCTCTTCGACCGGCAATTTATACGGCTCCAAAAACTCAATTTTCAGCATTTCGCCGACAGTATACATTCTAAGGTATTTTGCCATAGATCCTCCTTAACTAAAATATAATACATTTTCCCGGGCGGCGCGCGGGGAAAATGATTTTCCGCGCGCCGGGGGGCCGTTTTGGGTTAGTCGGCGGCGGCCCTTTTGATGGCTTCGGCGGCTATTTTGTTGAGGGGGAGGACGGTTGTGGCGGCGCCGACCTTGAAGGCTTCGCCGGGCATGCCCCAAACTACGCTTGAGGCTTCGTCCTGGACGATGGTGTAGGCCCCGGCCTCTTTCATGGCGAGGAGGCCCTTGGCGCCGTCTTTGCCCATGCCGGTTAAGATCATGCCCACGGCGTTTGCGCCGGCGTAGAGGGCTACGGAGTTGAAGAGAACTTCTACGGCGGGGCGCTGGTGGAAAACGAGCGGGCCGTCTTTGATTTCAACCAAATACTGCGCGCCGGACCTTTTCAGCACCATGTGTTTGTTGCCGGGGGCCAGGAGGGCTTTTCCAGGGATCACGCGGTCGCCGTTTTCGGCCTCTTTGACTTCGATTTCACAAACGCTGTTGAGGCGGTCGGCAAACGATTTTGTGAAGTATTCGGGCATGTGCTGCACTATGACCGTACCGGGCGCACCGGCCGGGAAGCACTCAAGGACGTCTTTTATGGCCTCGGTCCCGCCGGTGGAGGCGCCTATGGCTATGATTTTGTTTGTTGTGCGGGTCATGGCTAATTTCTTGACCGGCGCCGGCTGTGATGCGGCGCGTTCATTGATGGCCACTGCGCGACGTTTGATATCTACATGCGCGGCAGCCTTTATTTTTTCTATGAGCAGTTCGGACATGTCGCCCACGCTGTAGGCGGTGCCGGGCTTGCACATTACGTCTACCGCGCCGCAGCTGAGGGCTTCAAGGGCCAGTTCGCTGCCGGCAGCCGTGAGGGACGATACTATGATGACCGGGATCGGGTGGTGCTTCATCAGTTTGCGCAGGAACGTGACGCCGTCCATGCGCGGCATCTCGACGTCGAGCGTTATTACGTCGGGATTGAGCTGGACGATCTTGTCGCGCGCGGCGTAGGGATCCGGGGCGGTGCCCACGATCTCTATCTCGCGGTCCTTGGAGAGTTCGCGCGTCAGTATCTGGCGTACGACGGCAGAGTCGTCTACTACCATAACTTTGATTTTAGGCATAATATTCTATCCCTGTATAGTATTAAACTCATACACCGTTTCATAATACTATGGGCGGAGCCTGTATGATTACGCCGCCCCTTATAATTATTTCGGACTAGGCCCTTACTTTATTTATAGACCGTCAGCTTTACAATTAAACAGTACCCTTCCGTCTCGAAAAACAGCATTGTTTCCGACTCGGCGTTTTCATCGACCAGCGAGAGGTCGTTTATGGCCCCGATCACCGGCGCGGTGAGGCTGTAGACGGCCTCTTCGCCGAACGCTTCCGTGAGGAAGCGGCCGCAGATGACATTCAGGGCCTCTTTGAGCGCGTCGTCGGCGTGGGCCTCGGCCTGGGCCTGATCCTCATCCGGCTCTATGCCGAGCATGTTGCTGGCAAGGAGCAGGCAGAGGTTGCGCCCCGCGGCGAGCTCGCACTTGCCGTTTTTAGGGCCGGTGAAGAGCATGGACGCCTTGTGGGCGTCGTGGATCTGGTTATAGTCGAACGCCGACGCGTCCTGCGACTCGCAGAAGAGGAACGCCAGTTCTTCGAGTATCATTTTGCACACGCCGTCTAAGATAATCGCGTTTTGTCCGCTCATGCTATTTCCCCTCCCCTTCGCCGGGTTGGCTATTGTTATCGTTATCGCCCACACTGGACAATACGTTCTCTACGACGCTCTTGAAGAGTTCGGGCGATATCGGTTTCCGCAGGAAGCCGCGTACCCCAAGATCGCGGAGTTTGTCGAGTCTGGTTTTGCTGCCCTCCGTGGAGATGACGACTACGGGAGTAGACTCCATGTAGCCGAGCTTCACCATCTCCTCGACCATCTCGATGCCGTTCATGACGGGCATGTTGATGTCGGCGAAGACGATGTCGACCCACTCCTTCTCCAGCACTTCAAGGGCTTCCTTGCCGTTGCCTGCCTCGAAGGTGTTGCCGACCTCAATGCCGGCCATACCCACGGTCTTTACGAGCACCGAGCGCATGGTCTGCGAATCGTCTACAATCAATATGTTGTAGGCCATTTTCTATAGTTCCCTTTCCTCACCTTTTGAACGTATTGTTGTTCGTCCGGTTTCCATATTCAGGACGAGCGTACGCGAGATATCACCGCCGGTTTCCGAGCCTTTGAGTATTATCCCGTTTTTCCACATGAGTTTCTTGAATAGCGTCACGTTCCTCTCCCCTATTCTGAAGAACCCGTTGGAGTCCAAGATCGCCGCGCATCCCGCGGCCTTGACTATCATGCGGGCCTTGCTGCCGCCCATTTCAAAGAACTTCTGAAACAGCAGCGTGACGCCGGTGTCTACAAACATTGCGGGATTGGTCGTCGCCTTGGTCTTATCTTCAGATGTACAGGTTGGCAGCTGGCAGTGGACCATGCCCCCAACGCCCGACTCCGGGTCAAAGACGGTGACACCAAGGCAGGAACCCAAAGAGTACGTTATGATCGTATCCTCCCGGTTCTTGGACAGTGCCAAGTCTGATATGCCTACGGTTATGTTTGCCATATATTTATCCAAAACCCCCGATATGTCTTAATGTCAAAATGCACACGACGACTATTTGCCCGGCTTTACATATATTGACGGCTTCCCGGCAGACGGCAGGTTGCACAGCCCGCCCGCCATACTTTCGGAATGCCCTACCATCAGGTACCCTCCCGGACGCAGGAGGCGCTCAAATTCGGCCAAAAGATTCTTTCTTACTATATTGTCGAAATAGATCATCACGTTCCTGCAAAAGATCAGGTCGAACGGGCCCTTCATGGGGAAGGGCGGTTTGGCCAGATTCAGGCGGTTGAAAGATATCATGCCTGCCAAGGTTGAGTTGGCCTTGTACATGCGGTCTTTGCCCATGCCGGTAGACGTGAAGTATTTCGTGCGCAGCTGCTGCGGCACGTCCTTCATTTTCGCTTCGGAGTATTCGCCGGCCCTCGCCATCGCCAAAATATTATAGTCGATGTCGGTAGCGAGAATCTTGCAGTCGCCGCGGAAGCCCTGCGAGTTCTCGAGGAAGGTCATGGCCAGCGTGTACGGCTCCTCGCCGCTTGAGCTTGCCGCGCACCAGATGCGGATCTTGGTACGCCCCTCCGCCACCATCTGCTGCACGGCCTCCGCCATGAAGTTGAAGTGGTCGATCTCGCGGAAGAAGTGCGTGGTGTTGGTGGTCATCACGTTCATGAACTCGGTGAACTCTTTCTCCGCGTCCGGCCCCGGGCTCTTGATGAGATCGAGGTACTCTTTGAACGTGGTCATACCGAGCGTCCGCAGACGCTTGCCGATACGCGCGCTGACCAACGCCTCTTTCTGATCGCCGAGGGCTATCCCGCAGCGGTCGTAGAGGAGGTCGGCAAAACCCTGATAGGTTTTTTTGTCTAAACTCATGTTTTATCCGTCCTTGACACTGTTTAACAAAAAATGTTTAACCGTCAACTGAATCTTCTTTACTCTGTTCCTGCCTTATACATCTAATATACATTTATTTTATAGTATATCATATATAAATATGTGCGGACGGCCCTTAGCCGCCGCCCTCACTTCTTAGAACTCCATCAACTCGTCGTCGTCGAGCGGAATCATCTCTTCCGACTTGGAGGCGGCGCGCATTGATTTTGCAGCACCGGCGGGCGCAGCCGCGGCCGCCATACTCTGTGTTTTCGGAGCCGGCAGCGCCTGCTGCTTGACGGCCGTCATTTTCCCGGTGCCGCCGCGCTTAGGTGCGCCGCCGCCGATTGAGAGCTGGAAGCCCTGTACCATGTTGGAGAGCTCCGCGGCCTGGCTCGAAAGCTCTTCCGCCGCGCTCGCCGATTCCTCGGAGTTGGCCGCGTTCTGCTGCGTAACCTGGTTCATCTGGGCCACGGCGGTGTTCACCTGCTCGATACCCAGCGCCTGTTCGTTAGACGCGGCGGCGATCTCGGCAATGAGGTCGGCCACCTTGCTTGAGCTTTCGGTCGTCTTGTCGAGCGCCGCAGCCACCTCTTCGGTAATCTTCACGCCGCCCTCGGCGTTTTTCACCGACTCCTCAATCATATTGGCGGTGTTCTTAGACGCCTCGGCCGAGCGCATCGCCAGATTACGTACCTCCTCGGCGACCACGGCAAAGCCTTTGCCGGCCTCGCCCGCGCGGGCAGCTTCCACCGCGGCGTTGAGCGCCAGCAGGTTCGTCTGGAAGGCGATGTCGTCGATTGTCTTCAATATCTTCGCCGTGTTGTCGGACGAAGTTTTGATTTCGTTTATGGCTACGGCCATGCGCTTCATGGCGTCGTTGGCCTCGCTGACCGCCGTGCCGGCTTCGCCCACGAGATGCTTGGCCTGCGTGGAGTTGTCGGCGTTCTGCTTGGTCATGGAAGACATCTCTTCGAGGCTCGACGAAATTTCTTCGAGCGAGCTTGCCTGCTCGTTGGCGCCCTCGGCGAGCGACTGCGCGCCGCTGGAGATCTCGCCGCTGGCGCTTGTAACCTGCGCTACGGCCTCGCCCACCTGGCCCATCGCGTTGTCGAGGTTATTGACGACGGCATTGATGTTCTCTTTCATCTTCGCGTACTCGCCCCTGTACTCTTTTTCGAGACGCGGCGTAAGGTCCTTGTTGGCCGCGGCCTGCAATACCCTGCCGCCGTCGTCTATGATGAGGGCGCGCAGCTCGTCAATGGTGCCCTTGAGTGCCGGTGCGATTTCGTCCTGCGGGTCTTTTATATGTATGTTTGCGCTCAGGTCGCCGGCGGCGATCTGCTTCATCGTGCCTATCACGACTTTCTGCAGGTCTTCGGCGAACCCGTCCATAGCGGTGGCCATCATGCCGATCTCGTCCTGACGGGTAATGCGCATCCTCGCGGAGAGGTGCCCGCTCTTCAACTCATTGAGCATAACCACGCTGGCGGCAAGCGGCTTGCTTATGCTGTTGGTAATCGTGATCCCGAGCACAATACCGATTAGCACACCCGCTATCAGGAGCGTGATAAGCATTTTGCGGCTGCTTTGGTAGACCGCCTCGCTCTGGTTCCACACATCCTTTGCCAGATTTTCGTTCGTGACAACCGCCTTGCGCGACGCGTCGGCCAGGACATGGGCCGCATCTCCGGCTTTGTCGAGCACTGCCTGGGAACTGGCAGGCAGGTGAACCCTGTTCTTTTCTTCATGGGTAATATCTACTATGGCATCCAGCGCTTTTATATAATTTCGGTACTCCTCATATAAATGTTTCCGCATTTCTTTCCCGGGGCCCGCATCGTTTTTCAGCGTAGTGTCTAACTGGCTGAACCGGGATTCAACAAATTGTTTTGCTGAATCTATATCGGCAACTATGGACTTAAAATCGTCATCATCTTTCGTAGCCGCCAGTTTCCAGGCATTCATACGGAGCTGCATTACCCCTAAGGAGATGTCGTCTGTGGCGCTGAGGCCTATGAGACGATTGTAGTAAAGGTCGTCCAGAATTTCGTTAATTTGTACGGTACTCCGTATACCCAATATACCTATAATAGCGCCAATCAAGGCGACGATCATGAATCCGCCGATCAGTTTTATACCTACTTTAATATTATTCACAATAAGAACGCCTTTCTTTCCAATCGGCCAACCAAAGGCCGCTGCACGCACGGCGCCACTGCCGATCTTTTGTTTTTAAATATTCACTATAACACCGGGCCCTGCCGACTGCCGGTATAGCCCCGTTACCAAACCTTTTTTAAAAGAACCGCCACAGCCCAAAAAGAGCGGGACGGTAAACGCCCCGCCCCTTATAACGGCATATTAAACCATATTCTCCACATTCTCGAGCTCGGCCGTAGAGAGCACCTTCTCGATGTTGAGCAGGATCTTTACCGACCCCTTGACTTTCGCCATGCCGAGGATGAACGCGGTATCCACGCTCGACCCGAACATGGGGGCATCTTCGATATCCCCTCCGTTGATGTCGAGCACCTCGGAAACGGAATCGACCAGTATCCCCACCTGAATGTTGCCGGTGCTGCCGATGACATCCACAACGATGATACAGGTCTGCTCGGTATCTTCGGTAACATCAAGCTCAAACTTCTTGCGCAGGTCGATCACGGGGATAACCTTGCCGCGCAGATTGATGATCCCACGGACGAAAAACGGCGTACGGGGCAAACTCGTGATCGGCAGAAGGCCGATGATTTCCCGTACCTTCAGGATCTCGAGGCCGTACTCTTCGTCGACCAGCTTGAACGTCAGGTACTTGCCGGCTTGGGCAACGGTCTTTACTTCAGCGGCTTCAGCCATAGCTGCTCC
>WQRV01000143.1 GCA_009786575.1 Chitinispirillia bacterium
CGCCACCCCGAATCCCCCCACGCCATACCGCGCCGCCGACCCCCCGCCGTGGTAGCTCACCGCCGCCACAGACGCCCCCCACCGCAGCGTATCCCGGTAATGCGCCGCCGGCCCCCAGGGCTCCCGCCCAAGCGCCCCTTCCGTCTCAACAATCGCCCCCTGCGACATCATAGCGCCGCCCAGCGGGAACGGGTCGCGGGGGTTGGCGGCGGCGGAGGCGGCGAGGAGCGCCCACGCCGCGAAAAATATCCTTAAAACGCTGTAAATGACCTTGTTCGACATCATAATGCCTCGCTTTCCGGCTGTTGTGGTAAATTCCCGTCTTGGGTATTGACTTTTTCCTGCGAATTTATTACATTATCTGTAGGGGTTGCGGCATGGGGCAGCTGGACTTGTAAGCTGCGGGGTTCCCCGCGTACTAATGCAGCACTTGCCCGCCCCTGTCTTTTTGCACTACTCATATACGCTGAAACGATTTGCAACTTCATCGCCTTGGAATCCGGAACCGCTTCAATTACGTAGTAAGTTCCGTTTACTCTCTTTTGGTATCGTACCGTTGGTGCCTGCTTATTCTTCGAGTCACGAAATTCTGAACTCAGCACCAATTCCCCATCATCACCTCGCAGCAATTCTATGTTATCGTACTTATCTATAACGTATTTCATTCTCCCTATGTCGTTTACGTCTGCCATGCTTCTATCAGCCGTACCGTTTTCACCATGCCTGTTCTCAATATGCTCAACGGTACTGCCCTTAAGGATATGCTCATAGCCGCTGACATCCACCCCTGTAAGGTTATGGATGTCACTTGAGCCGCGCTCGGACACCGGCCCAAGCGAATAATTCCTTTTACTGGGGTACTTAAAAGCCTTATCCCTGACTTTTTGCGCAAAATTCACAAGGTTTTCGTCAACAGAGTTCTCAAACTCTTCAACTGTTTCTTCCATATCCTCCACATCCTTTCTCATCTCCATAAAATTCCTCTCTTTCTGACGACCTGACGGGTGCCGCCTGATGTCCATTCGGTTACTATGTAGATTGGGCCGGGGGCGGCGGGGCGGTTTTGGCTGGTTTTGCCGTCCCAGAGGACCGTTTCGCGCTCGCCTGTAAATGTCTTCAGTAATTTGCCGTTGAAGGCGAAGATTTTGACGGTCGCCCTGACCCCCGGCGGGACTTTCATCCGTATTGCGAGCACGTCGTCCACACCGTCCCCGTCCGGCGTGAACGGCACCGGGCCTATCTCTACCGACGGCGCCTGTACCGCCCGCCAGTGCGCCGCGCCGCCCGGCCAGCCCGGGGTCGGGCCGGCGCAGAGTACCCACGATGACGAATCGCTGCCCGCCCCGCCCGCAAAAACGCGCTCCAGCGACTGCGCCGACCATCCGGCAAACCACGAACTGCGGTAGACGGCCATGTCTACAAGGACCCCCCGCGGCGACCAGACGCACAGGGTATCGTTAAAACTGTTCATCGTATGCCAGCGCGCTGGGCGTATGAGGTTAGGGATTGAGCGGTATCTGTTCAGCAGCGCGGCGGTATCCCTCGACGCCACGGCGTACTGTCCCGGCGGAAGGACAAAATCGGTGCTGATTATGACGGCGGAGTCCTTGGAATTTCCGAACATCCACCCGTTCAGGTTTACGTTTGCCGAGGAGACGTTTTTGAGCTCGAACCACTCCGGCTGACCGGCGGCGGCAGTCCCCCCCTTGGGGTATAACTCGGTGATAACCAATGTCCCGGCGTCTGCCCAAAACGTAGATAAATCAAGCGGATACGCCACCGTCCGGCCATTCTCCAGCCTCACCTCGAACACGTACTGCCGCTGCTCCGGCACTATGTCGAACGTCATCAAAAACTGCCGCCGCGGCCCTGCCGCCCCGTGTACGTACCGGTCAAATCCCCCCTCCTCTATCACCGTCACCCCGCTGTTTGAGGGGCTGGACGGCATCCGGGAATAGAGCCGCCACGACGCGCCCCCCATATCAGCGGCAACAAAAATCCCCGCCAGCGAACATCTTACCGCTGCCCGCGGCAATACGTCTGGCTGTGAGGGCGACACCGCAACGGAATACTCCACATAAAGCCCGTCCCTCAGCCGGTCAAACCGCCCCGGGCTTAACGGCTCTGAGGGGGATACTATGTACCTCCTGTCCCCCAGTAACAGCGGCGCGGGGACGACGGACGACCCCTTCGGCTGCTTTTGGCTGAGGACGATCTTCCCGGAGAGCGGGGCGGATATCTCGGTCCCGGGGTCGGCGGCCAAATCCGCCAGCGAGTCGATACGCGCCCTCGACCCCCGGAACAGCGCGATGCCGTCGTCGTTCGCCATCCCCCCGCCGAGGTTGCGGTTGTTGACGGTGAGCATGATCGTCCCCGCCGCTATGGGGTGGATCGTAGACGCTGCGGCCTCAAGCCCCCGCAGGTAGTTCTGCGGCAGCACGACGGCAATGCCGCCCGGCGGGATGTAGCCGGCGTCAAAAACGCAGCTTTCGTGCCCGGGAATGGGGGCGTCGAACCTCCTTATGGAGTCGCAGACCTTGCCGTTGGTCAGGAAGACATCCCGCACAAAAAACGTGTCCGGGCCGAAATTGGTCAATTCGACAAACGAGTGGCTGTACCCGCCGGGTATGGCGGTCTTGTTCCCCGCCGCGGGGTCGCGGTGGAGCTCGGTTATGACGATGCCGAGCGCGTGGGCGCTTGCGGCAAGCATCAATACTGCAATAATAGATAAACGTGCCATACGGCGTAAATCCCCAATCCGGTTAATGTGACGAAAAACGGCGTAAATAAGCGTAAAAAAACGAGAAATAGAGAGTCTTCCGGAAAAGCAGAGAGAAAAGGACCATGCCGGCAGCCATCAGCCGCAAAAATCCTCAAACCAAGAGAGCCGGACCGCGCCGGCGGCCATCACCGGCAGCGAAAATCCGTAAAAACCGAGAGAGCGGGCCCGCTGCCCATCATCACCGTCAGCGAAAAAGCCCAAAAACGAGAGAAAACGCACTTCCGTAAACCAAGAAAAGCGCCCCGTAAAAAGCGCATTACTAAAATAATAGATTTTCCGCCCTTGCGCAAGATTTATTTTGTAGAAATGCGGAGCAACGACGCCACCCAAAGCCCGGACACCAACGAAACCCAAAGCTATGGCCGCTACAAAGTCCTCGAACTCTTAGGCGAGGGGGCGATGGGGCGGGTGTATCTTTCCGAGGACCCCATCCTGAAGCGGAAGGTGGCCGTAAAAGTCATTTCCACCGACCGCGGGCTGGACCCGGCGGTGCTTAGCGAGTATCTGGAGCGCTTCACCGTAGAGGCGCAGGCGTGCGCGCGGCTCAACCACCCCTCCATCGTGTCAATCTACGACGCCGGGGAGCACGACGGGGTGCCGTGGATCGCGTTCGAGTACGTGAGCGGCGAGCATCTCGACAAACTGATCGCGCGGCAGAAGCAGCTGCCGATAGACCGCATACTCGAAATATCGGCTGACATCGCCGCGGCAATGGCGCACGCGCACAGCCTCAAAATCGTCCACCGCGACATCAAGCCGGCCAACATCCTCATCGACGCCCAGTCGCAGGTGGCAAAACTGGCCGACTTCGGCGTGGTCAAGTCGCCGTTTACCGCCATAACGCAGAGCGGCACGGCGGTGGGGTCGCCGGGGTACATGTCGCCGGAGCAGATCGACAACCTGGAGGTAGACCCCCGGTCAGACATATTCTCGTTTGGCATTGTACTGTACGAGATGATAACGGGCGCCCACCCATTCCTGAAAGACACCGTGCAGGCCACATTCTTCGCTACGGTGAGCTGCAACTACACGCCCATAAGCGCGCTGCGCGAGGACGTGCCGGAGAAGCTCGTAAAAATAGTAGAGAAAGCGCTCGTTGCCGACAAGAAGCTGCGCATCATAGACGCCGAAGAGCTGGGCGGGATGATCGCCGCCTGCCGCGATGACGTCCCGCGAAGGACCGCGATGGCGAGCGTAAGGGAAACGAGGCGCGGCCTCGCCAAGCGGGTGAAGTTCATCTACGCACAGGCCGCGCGCAGGGCCAGAGCCCTCCTCAAAAAAGTACCGCCGCTCTACAGGCGCACCTCATCAGACATCTCCGGGTTCGGCAAAGAGAAATTCGTGCCGTCCGTAAAGGAGACTATCGGCAAAATTTACTCGCCGCTGGAAAAACGGTTTTCAAAAACACAAATGACAATAGCGGTAACGGCCGCTACATCCATCATCGCCGCCGTTATCCTCATTATACTGTTTTCCACAATGAGCTCAAGGGCCGGCGACCGGAAAGCCATAGCCGCGGCGGCGCTGGAGAAAGGGTACGTCATCAGGGACGGCAAGCAGCTCATAGATACCTGCCGCTCCTACATAAACGCCTGCAACTACTGGCCGGCAAACGAGCTTTCCGGCATTCTGGCCGCGAGCAAAAACAAAAACCTCGCGCTGCACGGCCGCCTCTTCAAAGCAATGGCCGCGCTCTGCTCCGACAAGTTAAGCGAGGCCTCGGAGCTGTTCTCGGAAGTCCAAAAACTTGACGGCGGGGAAAACGCCATACGCAGGGAGCACCCGTACTTCATCAAGTATCTTGAGGCGTGGATAGAGCGCGAGCTGACGGAGACAATGGTAAACCTGTGCGCGGAGCGGCTGTTTTTGCAGGATAACCACCAGATAACGGTATGGACGCGGGACAAGCACTACTGGGTACGCTGGAACGCGGTGTACATCCTGCAGAAGGGCGGCGCGAAGATAGACTTCGTGCCCGTTTACATCCTCGACCTCGACCACTCGGCGAGCGCGCGGACGAAGATAAGGGCGGCGGAGCGGTTAGGCGACATTGGCGACAAGCGGGCGGTAGCGGCGCTCGTAGCCGCCAGAGACGGCAAGGGCCCGGCGGCGTTGACGGCGAGAAGGGTGCTGCGTGAAAAATTTAATGTGTGGTAACGCGGGGGCAATGCAATGACGAAAGAAACAGACATCGCCGTAAAGGCCGCAGCCGAGGCGGGTAAGATCCAGCTTGACTGTTTGGGGACCGCCCTTGACATCGAGAGAAAGGGCGACAGCTCGCCGGTTACGCGGGCCGATAAATTGTGCGAAGCGAAGATCCGCGAGATCATCCTCGGCGCGTTCCCGGGCGACGCTTTTCTGGGCGAAGAGACCGGCGAGAGCCCGCCGCAGCCGTCAAACAGCCGCCGCTGGATAGTTGACCCGATAGACGGCACGAGGCCGTTCATACGCGGCATACCTACCCACAGCGTGCTGATAGCGCTTGAGGAAGACGGCGTGCCGGTTGTGGGGGTGATACACCTGCCGGGGATGGGGCTGACGTGCCGGGCAGTAAAAGGCGGCGGGGCGTTTTTGAATGATGTGCGTATCAGCGTCTCGTCAACCGGCAGCCTGTCCGCCGCGATGGGCAGCGTTCTCGGCATAACCGAATACGCCTATGAGAAAACCGGGCGGCAGCTGATTGACCTGACAAGGGCGTGGGACTATACTTACGGATTTATGGACGCGTACTCCTACGTGCTTCTGGCCTGCGGCAAGCTTGACGCGTGCGTCAACCTGTTAGACAAGCCGTGGGACTGCGCGGCGGCGGCGTGCATAGTCACCGAGGCGGGCGGCGCCTTCTCCGATATACGCGGGGAGAAAACCGTTCACAATGGGTCGGTCGTGCTGACCAACGGTCTGCTGCACGGCCAAATACTGAAATTCTTTATCAATGGCTAATATACGGAGGGCTTAATTGTCACAGGAACAACCTAATCAGGCACAACAGCAATCGCCGCAGCAGGCAGCTGCGGCGCAACCATCCAAGCCGCCTAAGGCAAACCGCCGCAGCGAGCGTTCGGGCATCCTGCGCTTCTTCCGCGAGATGGGGTCGGCGCTCGCCATGGCGCTCATCGCGATCGTCTACATCATCCAGGCGTTCCAGATACCCACTGGATCCATGGAAGACAGCCTGCTCGTGGGCGACTTCCTGCTCGGCCTCAAGTTCGTCTACGGCGCGCCGCTGGTCCCGTTCTCGCAGGAGCTCGGCATAAAGAAGCGGTTCCCGGCGGTAACAAAACCCAAGCCCGGCGACGTGGTGATATTCAAGTACCCGGGCGCAGACAACAAAGACTACATAAAGCGCATGGTAGCGGGCCCCGGCGACGTTATACAGATTGCCGGCAATCAGAAACTGATCGTAAACGGCAACGAGCTTAAGCTGCCGCCCAAGGGCAAGTACGCCGGCGGCGCACGGTTCGACCCGCGCATCACCAACTTCGCCCCGCTGCGCATACCGGCCAAGGGCGACGTGCTCTACCCCGACAGCATGCCGATACGCGAGTTCATGTTCTTTAAAAACCTCGTGCATCAGGAAAACCCAACCAAACGCGTCTTCATGCGCTTCGACCTCTACATAGACGGCCAGCCGGCAAACGACGCGCCGCTCCACTTCAACGGCGCGCGCGTTACCCTGCAAGACCTGCAGGACGGCAAACTGACATACAGGAACGAAATGCTTGGCCGCACCGAAACATTCGACTTCAACAAATTCGACGACTGGACAACGCTCGACTACTTCATGGAGAGCATCCGCAGAAGCTTCACGAGCGACGACGTTGAGATCCGCAAAACAATCTTCATAGACAACAGGCGCATCGACAGCTACACGGTAGAATTCGACAACTACTTCATGGCGGGCGACAACCGCGACAACTCGCTTGACTCGCGGTACTGGGGCTACCTGAACAAAAACTTCGTTAAGGCGAAAGCGTTTATACTCTACTTCTCGTTCGACGGCAGCGCCCCGCCGCACAAAATGATACGTATCAACCGCATAGGGAAACTGATAAGAGACTGGGACGGGGAAAACGACGGGAAGAAAGGGATAAAATATTAGTGCCTTGACATCTGCACAACAATCTTGTTTTTGTTCCGGCCGCCCCTCTGGGCAACCTCAAGCGCCCCGCCGGCGTACTGTATAGCCGCGTCCACATCGTTCTCCGGCATCAGCGACGCTATCCCAAAACAGGCCGTTACCGCTACATCCGCCGTACCGCCAAGCCGCACGGGCGCGGCGGAAACCGCGTGGCGGAGACGGCCGGCATACTCGGTTACGCCGCCTTCGTTTATGTCGGGCGCAAACAGCACAAACCTCTCGCCGCTGTGGCGGGCAAGAACATCCTGCGGGCGGGCAGCGCCAACCACCCTCTCGGCAACAGCCCTAACCGCCTCCGACGCGGCGGCAGCGCCGTACTCGCCGGTGATTTTTATAAAATGGTCAATCTCAAACAAAATGACGAAGGAGATCCCGCCGGTCTCCGCCAGCCGCGCCGCCTGCCCGGAGGCGATACCCATGAAGCGTTCAAACGTAACGATGCCGGCCGGCGAACCGGCGCCCGTACACTCAACAACAGAAGGGGG
>WQRV01000144.1 GCA_009786575.1 Chitinispirillia bacterium
TGCGGGCTTGCTTGACTGGGCGGCGGAGTTGGGCAGGCTGAACAAGGCGTTCGACGCGCTGATAAAGGAGCGCGACGCCGAGACAGCGGAGGGCAAGCAGGGGTTCACGCTAAAGGCGGTGCGCGCGGAGCTCGACGGTATTTACGATGATATAGTGGATATAGGCGAGGCGCACATCTTGCTGTCTACAGACAGCGCAGCCGCGTTTAAGGCGCTTGCGGACGCATTTAATCCGGTGGTAGACCGCTACATAAAGCTACTAAATTCCCGCCGAGGCCGCCGCGGCGCGGGTGGTGGGGACGAGGAGGATGGTGAGGGCGAGGACGGCGGGGACGGCGGCGAAAATTTATAGGTGGTTGTGAAAATCCAATCATCGCGGGCGGGCGCTCAGGCCCGCCCCTACGGCGGCTATTGCACAGTATGGGCGGCCGTCCGTTTTTGGCATTACGTCAGGGCAAACGCCTTTTTGGCTTCCTCTAAGGAGTGCCCGCTTTCGAGGAATTCGATGACGTTGCGACTTCCCTTCCGCTCGCCCTCCTGCCACCCCTCTTGGCGTCCTTCCTTCTGTAAGAATTCAAAGTTCCCCAGCCATTATCAGCGTTGCGGCACGGCAAACTTTTTTTCCGCTTCTTCGAGAGTATGCCCGTTCCGGAGGAATTCGAGGATATTACGCCTTTCCTCTAATCTTCCCTCCTGCCATCCCTCCTGCTTAAAGGCATCGGAAACCCCGCTTGCAATGGCTATACGCCTGGCCATAGTTTGCATATCGTCCATATATCCCTCCCTTAATAGGAATTTCAAATTTTCGTTATATACCGTCGTTAACCACGGGGTCAGGTGCATCCAATGCTCCTCACCCATGTTATTAAGTTCCACTAATCTCTGCGCCCCCGCGTGACCGATGTCGCCGTTCAGGTCTTTGAGTAGGAACTCGCTGTCGGGAAGCTCGGAGCTTACCACCACCTGCACCGCCAGCGACTTTTCGGGAACAGTACCTTTACTATTAATATAATATATCCCCGGCTCTTTTTGCAATACCCTGTAATCTAAATCTTTTTCAAGGGTTTCGAACAACTTTTTCGGCTTTTTGAAGCAAACGATGGTTGCGCTTATGTCGGTTTGGCTGACTTCCTCTTGCGAGGCGTAGAGGCAGGCGTAGCCGAGAACCTTGTTAAATACGTTGATGGACGGCGTGGCATCGACAGGGCTCTTATATTCCAAGATGTTGTGGCCGCGAAAGATACGTGCCCAGCACCGGTCTATTTTGAGGCCCGGCTTCTTTTTGATGATGAGTATGTCTATCCGCAGCGACTGCTTGGACAGGTGCTGTTCCTCTATGAGCGTGAGCCCGTCATCCTTCTGGTACTCCCGGAGGTAGTGTCCAAAGGCGATGAACGCCGCCGGGTGGAACGGCGTGGGCGGTTTGCGCTTCGGCTTTTGGGCCTTGGCCTCGGCGGTATTAACGGCTTTTTTGGGCATGGCAGCTGCACTTTCCGCGATAATGCTATCGCACGGTCGTATTGTGACATTTTTGGTAAAACGGAAAAGTGTAGAGATTCGCCGTCAGCGGTTATCGCAAACCGTGAAGGCCGGAGTTGCTCCCCGCAAAATTGGGGGCCGCCGTTTTCAACCGTGAGATTCGCCGTCATTAATTGTGACGGCCGGAGTCGCGCGCCCGATATTCCTTTAGGCGCGCTGCCGTGCTACGGATACAAAATAATAATTTATTAAAGTCAAAATCAAATTTTTTGAATTATTTTTATGGGTGCGGTAAATGTAAATTTATTGGTGTATTGCCGTTGATTGTCTGAACCATGATTTACCTGATTAAAGGATTTCCTTGATTAAAAATCAACGTCAAACCCCGGATTATTGGTGATTTTGACGTTTAATCATGTTAATCCTTTAATCAGGTAAATCAAGGTTCAGACAAAAAAGGCGGGATGTGCGCCAAAAGGCAATTTTCAACGATAATACCCGTAGGGGCGACCGTCCCCGGTCGCCCGCCAACGCACGGATTGCGGTATACGTCAAATCAAACGCAATATCGCAATTCCGGCGGGCGATCGAGGACGATCGCCCCTACAAAATCGTTTTGTTCCCGTCAAAACCGTATATCCATTACAACAATAAACCACAATATCGCAATTCCGGCACGGGCGATCGGGGACGATCGCCCCTACAAAATCGTTTTATTCCCGTCGAAACCGTATATCCATCTCACCGCTAAACCACAATTTTCACCCCCCATAAGCGTAATCCTTCCAGAAGGGGATACCATGTCTATGAAAGAAAAAATAAAGCCGTTATACCTGCAAATTCTGTTCACCATACTCGCGTTCACGGCGATGGTTGTTTTGAGCTACACTTTTAACAGCCGCACCGTCCGCGAGAACCTCTCCCGCAACGCGGAGAGCGTGCTCGCGTTTACCCAGCAGCGGATTGAGTCGGAGCTCATTGCCTCGCGGATACTTCTGGGCAGTGTTTTGCAGACGGTGCGGCAGATAACGGCAGACGGCAGCGCCTCTGACCTGCAGGACTATATTAATGTAATAAGCTGGTATATAATATCGGGCGAATCGGGGCTGAAGAACATCAACGGCGTGTACGGCCATTTCGAGGCGGACGGCGGCGGGGAGGCGCGTTTTATCTACAGCGAGAACATAGACTGGATCCCGCCTGACAATTTTTCGCTTGCCGGGTTCCCGTGGTACGATGATGCGGTAAAGGCCGGGGGCGATATTGTTGAGAGCGAGCCTTATGTAGATTATATGACGGACAAGTACATCATCACATACGCGGGCGCGGTTCACGGCAAGGATGGGAAGCGGATAGGGATAGTGTGCATTGACGTGTCGTTAGACAGGATAGGTGAGATAGTAGGGAACGCGGCGCTTGGCGAGGGCGGGTACGGCGCGCTCGCCGCGCGGGATCTGACCATATTTGCACACGCGAACCACGGCTTTGTAGGGAAGCGGATGTACGAGCATGAACTCCCGCTGTCGCAGTACGCAAACGATATCTCGCAGGGCAATGAGCTTTACGAGCGGCCTATGAAAAGCTGGAACGGGGATAAGGTTATCGTCTTTTCGCGCATCCTGCACAATGGATGGCATCTGGTTCTTATGTCGCCCAAAGACAAGTATTATATTGGCACGAGGCAAATGCTGGCGATACTGATATTATTGGGCTCGGTGCTGGCGTCTACGCTTATAATGGTGTTGATACGTATTGACATGGCGGTAATAAAGGCCGACGAGGAGAGCCGGCAGAAGAGCGCGTTTCTGGCTAATATGAGCCATGAGATACGCACCCCCATGAATGCCATTATCGGGATGACCTCTGTGGGGAAGACCGCCGTTGACCTGGCGCGCAAGGATTACTGCCTCGACAAGATAGAGAACGCGTCGCAGCATCTTCTGGGGGTTATTAATGATATACTGGATATGTCTAAGATAGAGGCTAATATGTTTGAGCTGGCCTGCGAGGATTTCTGTTTTGAGAAGATGCTCCAGCGCGTAGTTGGCATTGTGGGGTTTAGGGCCGATGAGAAGGGGCAAAAGGTGGGTGTGTACATGGACAAGGCGATACCGCGCGTACTCCTTGGCGACGAGCAGAGGCTGGCGCAGGTGATTGCCAATTTGCTCGGCAACGCGGTGAAGTTTACGCCGAATGGCGGTAAGGTTTGGGTAGACGCGGCCTTTGCGGGCTTGGAGGACGGCGTGTATACGATACGGGTTACGGTAGGGGACAGCGGGATTGGCATTAGCGCAGATCAGCAGGCGGGGCTGTTCCGCGCGTTTGCGCAGGCCGACACGGGCACTGCGCGCAAGTACGGGGGGACTGGGCTGGGCCTCGCTATTTCGAAGAGCATCGTGGAGATGATGGGCGGGAGCATCGAGCTTGAGTCCGAGGTTGGCAAGGGGTCTTCATTCTCGTTTACGTTTAAGGCAAAGCGGGGAGTCACTGTGGGCGAGGGGGTTGCGGAGGGCGGCGTTTCTGTGGCGGATGGGATTTTCAAGGGGCGCAGGGTTTTGCTCGCGGAGGACGTAGACGTCAACCGCGAGATAATAGCATCGCTTGTAGAGCCCACGCTGCTGGAGGTGGACTGCGCGGCGAACGGCCGCGAGGCGGTCGCGAAGTTTGAGAGGGCGCCGGACAGATACGACATGATACTTATGGACGTGCAGATGCCGGAGATGGACGGCTACGAGGCTACCCGCAGGATCAGGGAGTCGGGGCACGCGAAGGGCAAGACGGTACCCATTATTGCCATGACGGCAAATGTTTTCAGGGAGGACGTGGATAAATGCCTTGAGTCCGGGATGGACGGCCACATCGGCAAGCCGGTACACATAGACGAGTTCTTCGGCGTGCTGCTCAAGTACCTTGCGGCGGCCTTACCGTAAACCCGGCGGCAAAACACAGGTCGTATACACGTTCGTCTTTTCGCGGTGACAACAACAAATTACCATTTATCACCGGAAATTACAAATCACCCCGCCGTACCCTGGCATTCCGCCAATATTCCCAATAGCCGCTCGTCAAGGAATTCCAGCGCGCGTTTGCGGATATCATCCGGTATTCCGTACCTCGCCTCGGCTATCCCTCCGGTGATGGCGGCCATTGTGTCGGAATCGCCTCCCAGCGAGATTGCGTTTCTGACGGCGCTTTCGAACGAGGTTGATTCTAAGAATGCCGTGATGGCCTGCGGTACGGTGTTTTGGCAGCTTGCGTCGAACTTGTATGAGTCGCGGATGCTGTCGAGGGTGAAGTTCATGGGGTAGTAGTTTGTGTTTACGTATTCGCGTATCTCGGCGTTGCTTTTGCCGGTTTTGGCGAGGAAGACGCAGGCCGCGGTCGCCTCCGCGCCCTTGAGGCCCTCGAGGTGGCTGTGCGTTACCTCGGTGACCTTGAGCGAGTAGAGTTTGGCGGCCTCGATGGTGCTTGCCGCGAAGCCGCAGGGCGAGACGCGCATCGCCGCGCCGTTGCCGTAGCTGCCGTAGGGGCCCATCGTGTCGGAGAAGACCCACTTGGAGAATATCTGGCCGAAACCGCACATCGGGTACAGCCGCCCTATCTCGCGCATGAATTTGGCCGCGAGGGAGTTGAGCAATGTATGGTCCCCGCGCGATTCGAGCAGAGCCTTGGCTACCGCGAGCGTCATGACGGTGTCGTCTGTAAACTCGCAGCCGGTGGCGAAGAGCTCGAAGTTTTTGGCCTTCACGTTCGAGAACTCGAAGCGCGAGCCGGCGATATCCCCAATAATTGCTCCCAGCATATAACCCCTTCAACCGGTTGATGTTTTGAGTTTTGGCGATTGACGGTACTATTATAGATTACACAATTAAAGATTATACCTGCGCCATCCGGCGCCATCACGGCTGTCGTGCATTTGCCGGGTGGTGTGGGTATAATCTTTAATCGCGTCTTCAATAATTAATATAGTATAATATAACGTGCGGCGCGGATTTTTTTGCAAAAATATCACTCCCCGGCCTTGAAGTTGTATACCGGCCTGATCTTCGTGACGATCTGTGCGGTGCCGCCGATATTGCGCTCTATCGACTCCATGCTCTTGTAGGCCATTGGCGCCTCGTCGAGCGTGCTCTTGCCTACCGAGGTTGTGAAGATGCCCTCCATCTGCCGCGCGTACTCTTCCATGGAGAGCGTTCTAAGCGCCGCGCCGCGGCTCATCAAGCGGCCGGCGCCGTGCGGGGCAGACTGGTTCCAGTCGCCGTTCCCCTTGCCAACGCATATCAGGCTGCCGTCGCGCATGTTAATCGGGATCAGCAGCTTTTCCCCGGCCTTTGCCGATACCGCCCCCTTGCGCAGGATCATGCTGTCGGTGTCTATGTAGTTGTGGATGGTCGTGAACTCGCTCTTCTTAGTAAGCCCCATCTGCGTTATGATTACGTCTACCATTGCCTTGCGGTTGAACGACGCGAACTTCTGGATGAGCTTCATGTCGTGGATGTAGTTGTCGAACATTTTGCCTGTGAGGTAGGTAAGGTCTTTGGGGACCTCCGTGCCGGCCAGCTGCCTGGCGGCTTCGTTTTGGTAGTGCTCCGCGACCTCCTTGCCGATGTGGCGGCTGCCGGAGTGAACGACGAGGAAGAGGGTGCCGTCGTCTGCGCGGTCGATCTCGATAAAGTGGTTCCCGCCGCCGAGCGTGCCGAGGCTTTTGCGCGCGCGGTTGATGCCCACGTGCACAAGGCACTGCAGCCGCGAGAGGTCTACCTCGGCGTTGAGCGGGTGGTTCTCGCGGCGGACCCCGCGCCCCGATGGGATGTGCCGCCGGATTGCGCCGTCGAGCGCCTTGAAGTCGATTTCGCGCTCGGCAAGCTCGACCGTCTCCATCCCGCACCCTATGTCTACGCCCACCATCCCCGGCACGATCTTGTCGGTGATGGTCATGGTGGTACCGATGGTGCACCCCATGCCGGCGTGGACGTCCGGCATTATCCGTATCTTGCAGTCCGCGAACTCTTCGCGGTCGCAGACGGCCCTGATTTGGTCTTCCGCCGACTTTTCGAGCTCGTCGCAGTAGCACTTGGCGGTGTTGCGCGAACCGGTGATTTCGATCATATCCGTACCCCTTTACTGTTAGAGACGAGCGGCCGGCAGCAACCGGATAAAACCCTGTATATACAGAATGCCGGACGCGATTTAGCTAACTTCGCTCTTGGCATGAACATACCGGCTGTACATCTCGTCGTTGATCTCATCAATCTGCTTTGCCGCGTTGATCCCCGTAACGCCTGTGAACGCGGCGAGCACGGCCATAGAAATGAGCCCGGCGATTACCACACTTATTAGCGTATCGGCGCCGGCGGCATTGTCAGCCGCCAAAAACGGCCTCTTCCGATAATATACATCCGTACGCAGCCATATTGCAAACCAGGCCGGATATTTTGGATCTTGATGGCGCATCGGCATTGGTACAAAATATGTTTCGGCCCACAATAGAGGCCGTGTGCTTTCTTTAGATTTTGATAATATGAAAGATTATTGCGTAGACGTATCTCCGTACATAGGGGCCGCACGCTATCCGTCAGAAATTGACATAACAGAATACGATATGAAAAAGGCATTAAAAGACGCCGCACAGATACTGGAATTCACAAAATCAAAACGGAAAGAGATGGGTTACGAGTACCTGCCGGAACAGGACGCGCCGCAATAAGCCAACTGTACCCCAGTCACCCCAACAGCGCCGGATCCGCGGAACGCAGACGGGACGGGTAAATTGGAATTTATCGTTGTGTTTATGGACATTTACGGTTGTTGTTTAATATACACCTGTAGGGGCGACCGTCCCCGGTCGCCCGCAACGCATGGATTGCGTTATACGTTGAAATCAAACGCAATA
>WQRV01000145.1 GCA_009786575.1 Chitinispirillia bacterium
GGTATCTGGTACCGGCCCCTTGCCCGTCCGGGGCCAATGTCCGAGTTGCGCTTGATGGTGTGAATCTCTCTCCCTGTTACTGTCGCGAGTCATCGTCATGTGTTTTTCTCGGCTGATGAGATTAGGTTATCGCATCCGGCAAGCGTGCCTGAGGCCTTTGATTGGATTTTCAATAATTTCTGCTGTGGTGGAGCAAATATAAATTACACGGTGCTTTACAGGGTGTTTTTGTCAGCATCAATAGATAGCTATGATGTTGTCGCATGGAGATTTGTTGATATGAATCCGAACGCGATAAAAGAGGGTGCAACAGCTGAGTATTTTACCGTTCCGTGCAATGAGTGTTTTACAGAACCGAACGTTGAAAATGGCATGGGTGATTTTGCAAAGGCCACTATCTTGCACAGCATCAGCGTTTTGGAACCCCCGCGCACCATCCCCACCCAAAGCGCCAACTATCGCTAACGCTTTCAAGCCAGCCACAAAAAATCAACTCCCCCCCATGCGGGGGAGTTTTAATTTTATGTTGACATTTGAAGACATTGCGGCCATCCTGCCCCGCAGTGGCGAGCCCGGATATCCGATTTTCCCGGCGGAGCGATGCGGCAAATAATTATATTACTCTGTCAGGCCGGGATATTTCGTCAAGATCAGTGGGGGGGACGGATGGGTAGCAATATGGATTTGCCATACATGGATGAAGCGAGGATGCGCGTTTTGCCTAGTCGCCGGCGGCAACTCGAAAAAATATGGGGCCTCGCCATGAATCAAGGCGGTAACGAGTATCACGCCATTGGCACTCCTTCGCCTCGGATTCTCGAAGAGATCGGCAGGGTCTTGGACCGGGGTATCAACGCAAAAAAACAGGTTATTGCACTTAGATACGTGCGGCATATAAATAATAGACATGGTGTAGACGGTAAGGCAGTTGCCGGTCAAACCCCGGTAACAAGAGAATTATTTTCGCTCATTCCGGATGTACTGGAGAATTTTGACGCGGTGGAAGCCGGACACGAGACTACAGGCGGTGATGGAGTTTTAATTCGCAAAAGATACGCCGATGGCGAGGCGGTACTCGTTGATGTTGTTCCTGTTAGTGGCAATCTGGAAATAAGGAGTTATCGGATAGATAAAACAAGTAGCCGGGGGAGGCCGCTGCCAAATTACGTCTCCCAAGCCGATGTTCGCCCCGACTACACGTCCGAAACGCACAGAGACACCCCGGCCACTACTTATAATTTACCATATTCCCGGCCAAAAGTCAATACCCAAGGCTAAAAGAATTCCGGGGCGGGGGTCTGCGGCGGCATTCAACGAGTTAAAAATATTTGCCCGCAATCCCGCCCATTTTGTATTTTTAAGAAACAGTAATTGCGGGCCGTACGGCGTTAGAAGTGGTTAGAATGTAAACAAATTGTAGGTAATTATACAGATACGTCCTTATCAATGCCAACTAAAAGCGCTGTAAGTCATTGATTTAAAGGTAATTTTGTTCCGGCAGATGTCCTATGGAAATAACCAAATTATCCGATATTTTCGCGACTGTGCAGTTCCCCGGGCTTGCGCGGTACTGCGGCGAGCGGCCCAAGAGCGCCATTTTTAAGGGCATGGCGGGGTCGGCTTCCGCGTTTCTGGCCGCCGATCTGTTCCGGCAGGCGGGGTCGGCGGTTATTGTTTTCGTGGAGAACGCCAAGCGGGCGGAGCAGTTTGCCGAGGACTGCCGGGCGATTCTGGGGGACGATGGCGCCGTGGCGTTTTTGCCCTCGCGCGATGCCGTGCCCTACAACATGAAGTCGCCGTTCGGGCCGACTGTAGAGGCGCGGTTCAACGTGCTGTCGCGGCTGCTGAACGGGGAGCGCCTGCTTATAGTGGCCCCCGCCGCGGTGCTCCTGCAGCAACTTGTGCCGGGGCGCAAGCTCTTCAAGTCTATGATTCATGTGGAGACGGGCGCGGACACTCCGATAGAGACGCTGGCAAAGTGGCTGACCGGCAGCGGGTTCCGCCGCGAGAACCAGACTACCGACATCGGCGCGTTCTCGATACGCGGGGGGATTTTGGATGTATACCCCTTCCTTGCCGAAAATCCGTATCGCATAGAGTTCTGGGGCGACACGGTCGAGTCTATCCGCAGCTTCGACGTATTCACGCAGAAGAGCGTGGCGGTGCACAAATCGCTCCAGATACTGCCTATGCGGGAGTTTTGCGTTACGGATGAGATGGTTGAGGATGCTATTGATAATATGATGGAGCGCTGTGATGAGTTGACGGGCGGCAAATCTGCAAGTGCGGATGAAGCGCCGGGTATTGGAAAACCGGCACCGCTCAGCAAGGCGTCAATCCTCAAATTGGAGCACCAGTGGAAGACAGTCGGCGACCTTGAGGGGTTCGAGTGGTTTTTGCACTGGTTTGGGTTCAAGACCGAGTCTATACTGGATTATCTGCCGAATGACGCGGTTGTTGTTTGGGACGACGTTATCCCCATAGACCGCCGGCTTGACGAGGCGCGGCAGAATTACGCGCGGCATATTGAGAGGGTGCCGGAGGTGTTCGCGCCGCTTATATCGCCGCCGGACAAGCTGCTGTTTGACGATGAATCGGTGCTTGAGGCGCTGTCGTGCTATAATCAGATATTTGTTGATACGGTCGATTACCCGAAAGACGCGGCGGTGTTCTCATCATCGTTCACGCCGCAATCGTCACTGCAAAGAGAGTTCGATATTATTGTAAAGGAGCTACGCGACCGTGCGGACCAGGGCTGCCGCTGCGTTGTCGCCTGCCCAAGCGTAGGTCATGCCGAGCGGACGGTTGAGCTTTTCGGGGAATCGGCGCCGATTGTTGAGATATGTTCCGGGACGCTTTATAACGGATTTGCCTGTAACGACATTAAACTGCTGGTATTCACGGAATCCCAGATGTTCAACCGCGTTTACCGCCCTGTCAAGGTTACCAAAAAGCAGAAATCCGGCATCCCGCTGACCGGTTTCGACCAGCTCGCGCCGCAGGACATCATAGTACACGAGGATCACGGCATCGGCCGCTTTGTGGGCGTTGAGCGCATAGAGGCCGGCGGCAGCGTTACCGATTGCATGGTGATAATCTACGCCGACAACGCCAAAGTCAGCATACCTATAGGCGACTTCCACAAGGTTCAGAAGTACGTGGGCAAGGACGGCTTCGCGCCGCCGCTGTCGAGGCTGGGGACGGCATCGTGGGACAAGCTGAAAGAGCGCACGCGCGAGAGCCTGCGCGAGATGGCGAAAGATTTGATAGAGCTCTACGCCAAGCGCCAGTATCTCGAGGGGATAAGTTTCGCGCCCGACAACGTATGGCAGAAAGAGTTCGAGGACGCCTTTGTGTACGATGAAACGCCGGACCAGCTGCAGGCGATTAAGGATGTTAAGAAGGATATGGAGAGCGCCCGCCCGATGGACCGTTTAGTCTGCGGCGACGTGGGTTTCGGCAAGACCGAGGTCGCGATGCGCGCGGTGTTCAAGGCGGTGATGGGCGGGTACCAGGCGGCGGTTTTGGCCCCTACGACGATCCTCGCCGCGCAACACTTCGCGACGTTTTCGGAGCGGATGTCGAACTTCCCCGTGCGCATAGAGGTGATGAGCCGGTTCCAGAAGCAAAAAGAGCAAAAGGCGACGCTTGAGAAACTTGCGGCGGGGCAGGTTGATATTTTGATCGGGACGCACAGAATTTTATCCTCAGACATAAAGTTTAAAAATTTGGGGCTTTTGGTGATTGACGAGGAACAGCGTTTCGGCGTTAAGCACAAGGAGGCGCTAAAGCAATTGCGCTACAAGGTAGACGTATTGTCGATGACGGCCACGCCCATCCCGCGCACGCTGCACATGTCGCTCGTTGGCGCGCGCGACCTCTCAATCATCAACACGCCGCCGCGCAACCGCCTGCCCATTGAGACCAAGGTATCTGAGTACCACGACGAATTAGTCAAGAACGCGATAGAGGACGAGCTTGATAGGGGGGGGCAGGTCTACTTTGTCAACAACAAGATCAAAAACATCCCGGCGCTGCAGGATAGGATAGAGCGCCTTGTACCCAAAGCCAAAACGATAAGCGCGCACGGGCAGATGGACGAGTCGGAGCTCGAGGCGATAATGAAGGAGTTCATCGCGGGGCGCTACGATATTCTGCTGTCTACGGTGATAATCGAAAACGGCCTCGATATCCCCAACGTCAACACGATCATCGTAAACCGCGCCGATGCTTTGGGGTTATCCCAGCTGTATCAATTAAGAGGGCGAGTGGGCCGCTCTTCCGAGCAGGCCTACGCGTTTTTCCTCACCCCTCCGTTCAACGAAATGACCAACGACGACGCCATAAAGCGCCTCAAGGCACTCGAGCAGTACACCGACCTCGGCAGCGGGTTCCAGATTGCGATGCGCGACCTCGAGATACGCGGCGCGGGCAACATCCTCGGCACGAGCCAGCACGGGTTCATCGCGGCTGTAGGGTTCGAGCTTTACTGCAGGCTGCTGCAGGAAGCGGTTGACGAGATTAATGATACTGCCGACAGCGCGGGCGATGCCGGCGATATCAATATCCACAAGAAGCCGAAGCTCCCGGAAACGCGGCTGGAGGTCCCGCTGCAGGCCTACATCCCCACGGAATTTATTGCCGACGGCCCTACGCGCATAGCAATCTATCAGGAGATGTCGGCCCTGAACTCTGTAGATGAACTGGCGGAAATGGAGCGCGGCCTCTCCGACCGCTTCGGCCCGCTGCCCGAAAGCGTCAAAGCGTTAACATTGTTGATGAAGCTGAAAATTCTGGGCCGCCAAACCGGCTGCTCCAAAATCACCATCAGCAAAGACGGTGCGTTGAGCCTTTATATCGACAGTACGGACCAGGATCTCACCAAAGCCCGGATCAAGAGCTTCTTCGAGACCTCCGGGGCCTACGAGTTCGAGGTATTTTACGACACCCAGATCCAGCTGAAGACGGAGCTGACCTCTATCCACATGTCCCAGATGGCATCGGAGGCGGCGGCGATACTTGAGCGGGCTGTTGTCTGAGCGCGGGATTTGTCACTTTTATCTTGCCCCTGCCTTGTCCATAATTATATATTAATGATACTAACAAAAAACACAGAGAAAGGGGTTACCATGATGATGTTTCGAAAAATGTTACCGATGGCCGCACTGGTGGCGGCGCTTTTGACCGGTGCCGTTTCGTCCCAGACGATAACCGTCAAAAACGACGGCAACGGCTGGGACGGCCTGACGGTCACGCTCGTCGCGGAGGGCGGCGCGTGCACCAACAAGGCGCTGCACAGGGCCTTTGCCCGCGGTAACGGCGATTATGTCTTCTCCGGCGTAAAAGACGGCGAGTACGTCCTCTGCGTGAACAAAGACGTTGCCGTAGACGTAAGCGTCTCCGACGGCGGCACCGTGATCACACCGGATGTGCTGGATTTTGACGGTGAGTAGGGGTTAGGCCCGGCTCCATTTCGGCGTTTACCGGATTGGCTTCGAGTCAAAATCGTGTATCCAGCAGGAAGTCGGATATATGGATATGCTCCACGCCCTTGACCGGCTCCCTCCAGAAGTCGTCCATCGTCACCACGAATTTGGGGTACTGATCTTTGATTGAGGCCAGCGTCCCGAATTCGCGCTCCGCGGTTTGCGGGCTCTCTAATTTGTAGGCTATTTGCGCGTACAGGCGCTGCCCGTGTTTTTCAGCGACGAAGTCAATCTCCTTTGTGTCGGCTTTACCGATGTATACGGCGTACCCTCTCCGCTTGAGTTCGAGAAACACGATGTTTTCCAGTATGCCGCCTATAAGGCTGTCCCGGTAGCCCATTGTGGCGTATAGGAGCGATATGTCGCTCAGGTAGAATTTTTCCTGGGTTTTCAGAATCTCTTTGCCTCGGAGGTTGTAGCGCGGCACACGGTGGAGGATGAAGGCGCTTTCCAGCGCGTTCAGGTAGTTGTACACGGTGTTGATGTCTACTTTGCGCTGCTGGTTCTTGAAGTAGTCGGCTACGCTTTTGCCGGAGAATGTGTTGCCGATGTTGTCGAAAGCGTAGCGGATTACCCTCTCGAGCAGTTCCGCGTCGCGGATGTTGTGGCGCATTATTGTATCGCGCAGGATTATTGATGAATAGATATCGCGGACTATTGTAAGGGCGGTCTCTTCGGAGTTATCGAAAGTGTGGATGCCCGGGAACCCGCCGCGGCGCAGGTACCGCGCGAAGGAGTCTTTGCGGTTGAGGTACATTTCAGGCAAATAGGCCGACTGAAATTGCAGGTACTCCTCAAACGACAGCGTAAAGACAGGCATTTGCACGTACCGCCCGGCGATGTACGTGGAGAGCTCGGAGGAGAGCAGGTGCGAGTTTGAGCCGGTCAGGTATATGTCTACGTTGCGGTCTACGGTGAGGGCGTTGACGCACTTCTCCCAGCTCTCGACATCCTGAATCTCGTCTAATAACAGATAGTGCCTCTCTTTGGGCGCGTGGATTTTTGAGACGGCATAATCGTACAGGTTTTTTGCGTTCAAAATTCCGGCGTGCTCAAAGCTTTCAAGGTTTATGTAGATGATCCGCTCTTCCGGCACCCCCCTTTCGAGCAGCCGATCGCGCAGCATAAGCAAGACGGACGACTTCCCGCAGCGCCTGATGCCGGTAATGACCTTTATGAACGGTGTGTCGATAAATTTTTCAAGCTCGCGGACGTACGATTTTCTGCCGATCATGTTTTTGGCGCCTGTCCCCTGAAAAATGGCATAAGTTTGTAGTTTTTGTGGTTACGAGCATAAAAAAGCGGCAAAAATGTCTTGTTTTTATGCCTATAACCATAAATAATATAAATAAAAGGCTGCGGAAATGCAAATAATTTTTCAGGGGAGTGATATTATTGGGGATTTCGGTCTGGTAATTTTTGTGTTATAACCATAAAAAGTGTACCGAAGTGCCCTATTTTTGTGGCTATGACCATAAAAACTTATTGACATTGCGATGTTTTTGTAGTTATGGCCATAAAAAGTTGGTGATTTGCGGGTATTTCCGGCCTATCCCAGGCCTGTTCCCGGTTCGTACCCCAAAAAATTTCAAAAACTTGCATCCCGCCAGGCAATTAATTATATTGTAGCAGTAGAGTAGGTGTACACGCAATAGTCTTAATTTTTGGATTTTT